>CAZXHG010000014.1:0-63965 GCA_964639985.1 uncultured Rickettsiales bacterium | reverse complement strand
GGGAGCTGTCTTGCGAGGTACGCGGGACCGGGAGCGTGGAGTTCGCGCCGTGGGTGGTCGACCACGACATCCCGGGCTGATCCCCTTGTGCCTTCATCGGAAGTCGATTTCCGCGCCAGTAGCCACGCTCCACGTACCTGATACCCTGCCAAACGGGAGAACCCCGTGCTCCGCATCAGCCTCCGACTCCTGCTGCCCGCGCTCACGCTCGCCGCGCTCACCGCCATGGGCTGCAGCGAATGCCGGACCGCCGTGCCCTGCGAGGGGAGCTACTCCATCGAGACCGAAGACGACCTGGAGGCCGTCCAGGGGTGCAGCAGCATCGGCGGCGACCTGACAGTCGAGGATTCGGCAACCGGGTGGCCTGGCGACCTGTGGTGGCTCACGAGCCTCGACCTGCCGTGCCTGGAGTCCGTGGGTGGGACCCTGTCGATCGTGAACACGCCATCCCTGGTCGACCTCGACGGCCTGGCTGGCCTCACGGCGGTGGGCGGGCTGGAGATCAGCAGGAACGACGCCCTGACCGACATCGACGGGCTGTCCGGCCTCACCGCCGCGCTGAACGTGGAGATCGAGCACAATCCCGAGCTCACCGACCTCGACGGCCTCTCCGGCCTCACCCTGGTCGGGGTCGAGGATCCCTTCGACCTCGGCCACGAAAGGCACGGCGGCGTGTGGTTGTTCGGGTACTACCTGCTCAGCCACGACGAGGTGGGGAAGCTGCGGATCTACGACAACTGCGCCCTCACCAGCATCGAGGGCCTGTCCGGGCTCACCTCGACCGGCTTGAGTCTGTCCATCTCCGACAACGAGGCCCTGACGAGCCTCGAAGGCCTGCACAACATCCGGTCCGCGCGCGGTGACATCTCCATCTCGAGCAACTCCTCCCTGGCGAGCGTCGAGGGTCTGCGCGAGCTCGAGACCGTGCATGGCTCCCTGTTCATCTCTGGTTCCGAGGTGATGACGAGCCTCGACGGGCTGGCCCGGCTCACCCGCGTGGGCAGGTTCAGTGTGGGCTTCAGTGACATCCTGACCTCCCTCGACCCGCCCGCCCTGCTGTCGATCGGCAGCCTGTCGATCCTGGAGATGGGCGCCCTGACCAGCCTGGACATGCCCCTGTCTCCGACCGTGCACGGGCCGGACATCCGGATCGAGGGCACCGACGTGCTGACCGACCTGGATCTGCTGTCGGGCATCACGGTGCTGGAGGGATCGTTGACCGTGGCGGAGAACGGTTCCCTGGCCGACCTGGGCGATCTGGCCGGACTGACGTCCGTGGGCGAGGACCTGACCATCGAGGCCAATCCCTTGCTGACCCACATGGACGGGCTGGGCGGGCTGGTGGCCGTGGGGGGCGACCTGACCGTGTACGCCAACCCGGCGCTGGTCGAGAGGGTGGGGCTGGCGGGGGGGGGGGGGGTGGGGGTGGTTCTGGTGGTGGTGGACAACGCGGGGGGGGCCTGCGTGCTGGGGGTGGCCGGGGTGCGGTCCGTGGGGGGGTACCTCGGGATCAAGGACAACCTGTCCCTGACCAGCATCGAGGGCCTGTCCGGCATCGAGTCCCTGGCCTCGGCCTTCTCGATCAACGGCAACGGCGCGCTGGAGAGCCTCGAAGGAGCGCCCTGCCTCGAGACCGTGGGGACCCACCTGTCCATCACGAGCAACGAGGTCCTTCCCGATCTGGACGGGCTGGGGTGCGTCACGTGGGTCGAGGAGGACCTGATCGTGTCGCGGAACACGGTCCTGACCGAGCTCGACGCCCTGGCTGGCGTGACGTTCGTGGGCGGCAACCTGCACGTGGAGTCCGACTCCGCCTTGCGATCCCTGAAGGGGCTGTCCGGCCTCGAGGTCGTGGTCGGGGACGTGACCATCCAGGGCAACGACTGCCTGCGCCCACGCGACGTCGAGTCGTTCCTGGCCCCACTGGTCGTGGGCGGGACGCTGGAGGTGAGGGAGAACGGCACGAGCCTTCCGTGCGATTGATCGCGCCCGCCGGCATTCGATTCCCGCCCCTACCCCTACCCCTCGAACAGCCCCTCCAGCCGGTCGATCACGCGCTCGACCCGCTCCTTCAGCTGGGCGCGCTCGGTCTCGTCCAGCAGCTCCCATGCGCCCCCGTGCTCCAGCTCCTTTCGCAGGGCACGGACCTTGAGCTCGACCGCGCGCACGGCCCGGGCCGGGGGGGATGTGGGTCGTCGCGTGCTCGGGCGCCGCTGGTGCCTCGTGACCTCCCAGACCCGCCGCCTGAGATCCGTGGCGGAGAGCTTGTTCTCCGCCGCCTCGCGGGCCAGCTCGACCTTGGTCTCCCTGTCCTGCACCGGCAGCAGCTCGTGGTGCTTGCTCACGCCCAGCTGCTCGGCGAGCTCGCGGGGCAGGTCGTCCAGCTGCATCAGCACGCCCACGGCCTTGACCAGGGTGGTTCGGGAGATGGCCAGGTCGTTGCGTTCGCGTAGCGCCTGGAATGCGGGCCAGTCGCGCTCGCGGCGGCGGTAGGCATCGACATCGCCGCCGAAGAAGGTGTCCAGCACGTAGCGGCCGACCTCGACCACCGTCTCCAGCGACTTGACGATGTAGATCCGATTGAGGTCGACGACGGCCTTGTCCAGGTCGATGGCCGGGGCAGCGGGGGGGCCCGATGGTCCGGGAGGGGACAGGTCGCGGTGGCCGCGGTGGACCGGGGGGCGGTGTCGTCTGCGGGGCATGGCGGGCTCCCTCCCAGGGTGGGCGGTCATGGTAGCGCCTGGGCGCACTTCAATGACAACGCCATGCCGTGCCCCGAGCTAGACTCGCCGTGGGCGGGGGCGGTCGGTATTCCCTTGCACCGTGCAGGTCATGGCTCGCGGCAACGCTCGCGGGGTGTCGTGTCACCGCTCCGGAGAGGGAGGGATCGATGGGTATCCGGGACGAACCGGTGGAGCCGCTGGAGCCGGAGCTGTTGAGGGTGGAGACGTACCCGCGGGGGTGTGCGGTGGAGGCGCCTGCCTGGAGGATGCGGTTCGCGATCCAGAAGGGGCTCGACAGCTCGATCCGGCGGGGGGGGGTGGTGGAGATGGCCCACCTGTTCACCGCGGACGAGGAGGTCTCCATCGAGATGTTGACCGACTACACGCCGGAGCTCGATCGGAAGATGGCCAGGATGTTCGCGGACCTCGGGCAGGAGCCCAGGTTCCACCGGCGGTTCCGCGTCGGCGAGCTGGACATGCCCGCGGACGACGGACGGACGCGGTGTGCGTGCGTGCTGGAGATCGCGTCGCTCTACGCAGACGGCCGGATCCAGGACTGGTGGCTGGCCTGGCGGCACTTCGGGGCGGCCGGGATCGGCGAGGGCCGGGCGCGCGGGGAGTGGATCGAGCGGCAGGGAACCGGGGACGAGGCGCTGCCCGACGAGGTGCTGGACTGGATCGAGTTCTGGCCCGGCGTGCTGGACTGGGACGAGGAGGCGGCCGGGCGGCCCCACTTCACGATCGAGATGATGCCCGTGCCCCTGCCGCTCGACGACATCGAACACGACTCGGAGTATGCGTGCGTGGCGCTCGCGATCTTCACCACGGACGGCAAGAACCATGGCTTCCCCCCCCTGGCCGTGTACACCTTTGGCGACGGCACGGTGCAGCAGTGGGGGGTGGACACGGCGGTCGAGGCGGAGCTCGACGACGTGGTCCGGTCCATCACCGGGATGGCAGAGCCCGAGGTGGTGGCGGTGGCGCAGCTGGTCGACCGGGAGGCCGCTGACGGACCGTCTGCCGATGGGGGGCGGACCGTGCAGATCGTGGTGGAGCGCGGGGGGTACCGCACCGCGGTGACGTGGCCGCTGGACGCGCTCCGCGGCCAGCCGCTGCCTCCCGTGCCCACGATCGGGCCCTCCCGGCCCATCGGGGACAACCGGTGGATCGGCGTGCCGCCCACCGTGGACGTGGGCATCGCCTGGTCGGCGCCGCCCGGTTCGCTGGGAGGGCCGGACGGCGAGGTGTGACAGCAGGGGGGGGCGGTACCCGGCCCCGGGGCGGTTCCGGCGCCTCGCTGTCCCCGGCTGACGGCCCGGCACACCCCATTCCACACCCATCTCGCCAACGCGCGGGCCGGATCTGCGATCGTGGGGGACCTTGGGACCGCGCGTTGACGACAGGGGCGCAGGAGCGCGGTGGCGATCAGCCCCGCAGCACCGTGATCGCCCGCCCCGAGGGCGTGACCGCGTCCTCGAACCGGGTGCGCTCGGCAATGGGTGGGGCGGTTGCGCGGCGGTCGAAGATCACCAGGATCCCGGTCTCCAGGCCGAGCCGGTCGAGGTAGCCGTCGAGCTGCTCCAGGCCCCTGGAGAGGGGATCGGCCTGGCCGTCGGCCCGGACCTTGAGCTCCAGGGCCTCGCGCTGCCAGAGGCGTTCGCCGTCCCGCTCGTACGGCCAGCGCACGAGCAGGTCGATGCGGCCGCGGCCCACGCCGTACTCCCGGTCCACGTAGCCGCCGCCGTTCACGACCCGCTGGAGGAACGCCATCAGCACCAGCTGCGGGGCGACCTCGTGGTAGGTCATGCGCGAGGCGAGCACGTCGCCATGCTCGCGCCAGAAGGCGGCGAACTCGGACAGCAGCCGGTCGAGGTCGAGGCGGCCGTCGGGCAGGACGAAGGCGCGCGGATCGTGCACCGGGACCTGCTCCTCGGCCGTGGCCGCGAGCACGCGCACGATCACCTCGCGGTAGATCGGGTTGGCCACGGCCAGGGGCCGCTCCAGGGACACCAGCCCGAGGTCGCGCACGTACTGCACGTCGTCGTCGTAGGTGTCGCCCTCGCCGCCGAACGCGCCGGACAGCAGGGGCTCGATCACGCTCCGTACGCGCTGCTCGTTCAGGCGCGCGACCAGGGAGTCGAGGTGCGTGGCGCGGGCCAGGATCAGCCGCTCGGCCGCCTCGTCGATGTGGTTCACCTGCACGGGCTCGGATGGCTCGAGGGCCATCTTCTCGACCACCTCGCGGGCGAGCGCGTTGACCAGCCAGGGCTGGCCCCTGGACAGCTCCCACACGCGGTCCAGCGCGGGAGGCACGAAGATCCGGCCGGTCTCGTCCGTGTGCTGGCCGAGCAGGGACACGACCTGTTCCCGGGTGAAGTTCTCGATCCGCAGGGACTCGACCTTGATGTTGAACGGGCTGGCCGTGCCCAGCCGTGACGGATCGCCGCCCGACGCGGCCTTGTAGTCCCGGACGTCCCGCAGGCCGCACAGCACGACCGAGGCGGGAAACCGCTCGGGGCGCGACGGGAAGCCCGAACGCAGCTGCCTCAGCACGGACTCGAGGCTGCGGCCCCGTAGAGCGTCGATCTCGTCGAAGAACACCACCAGCGGGCGCGGGCACGTGCGCGACCAGGTCCGGAGAGCCTCGGACAGGCAGGCCCCCGCGGGTGCGTCCGGCGGCCAGTCGTCCGGGGGTCGTACCTCTTCGGGGAGGTCGTCTTCGGCTGCCGCCCGAAGCGTGGCCAGGATGATCTGCTCGGCAGCACCGAAGTCGTCCCCTGCGGCCTGGCCGGCCTCGCAGGACAGGTGGAGCGCCGCGACCTTGCCCTCGGCCGTGAGCGAGCGAGCGAGCGAGCGAAGCGTCGTGGTCTTGCCCGTCTGCCGCGGTGCGTGCACCACGAAGTAGCCCAGGTCGTCGACCAGGCCGCGCGCCTCGGGCAGCCGCGATTCGGGTGGCACCACGTAGTGGCGCCGCTCGTCACAGGGACCCGCGGTGTTGAACTTGCGCATGCACGCTCTCCAGGGTCCAGGGTACCACCGCACGCCGGGCCTGGGCACGGCGATGGGCCTCACCGTTCCTCCGGCGGATCTCGATGAGAGGGCCGAAAACGACAGCCCCTGACGCCACGCGACCGGGCGCGACAGCCTCTGTCGCTGGGCACTGGTGCAATCCCACCTGCCCGGAACGCGGACCCCCGGGGCAGGAGGAAGCATGGTCAGCAGCACGCAGCAACTGGGATTGTCGGAGCCGGTCGCCATCGAGACAGGCGATCCCACCCCCACCCTCCCCACATTCGACCAGGTGTCCGAGGGCCTGGAGGCCCTCTCGCGCGCGACGCGGAGCCTGAAGAACACGCGTAAGCTGCTCGACGAGCCCGTGCCGGCGCGGGTCGGCCGGGCGGTCGAGGACCTGGCCTCGTGCGACCTGGGCCGGGTGACCCGCGTCGCCGAGGACCTGGCGGCCTGGGTCGAGCACGAGCGGGAGACGCGGGGCAACCGCCTGCGCGCGGACCTGCGCGAGGCCGGTGAGGAGCACGGGTTCCGCGCGGCCGTGCTGTCGAGGGATCCACTCGAGCTGTTCCTGGCGCCGATCACGGTGCGCATCGACGTGGACCGGGACCGGGCCGACCTGTACTTCGGCCGGGTCCGGCTTTCGAGCTGCCGGGCGGACGGGTGGCTGATCGCAGGGGCCCGGGCCGGCGTGCTGCACGATCTCGAGGGCGATGGCTGGCAACCCGAGGCGTTCCTGGCCCGGCTGCGCGAGGCGTGGACGCGCGCGGGCGTGGACGGCTGGGCCGAACTCGTGGACGTGCTGCCCGAGGTGGCATTGCTCGGCCAGCCGCCGGCGTTCCGCAAGGACCCCACGTCCGGCCGGTTCGTGCCCTATCCGCGCGTGCAATTCGCCTACGACCTGTGGCGGCTGCGGCGGGACCGCTGCCTGGCTGCGGACGGCTGGCGGCTGACCCTGGGTACGGCCACCGGGGGCAGCACGCGGGACAAGTCGCGGGTGGTGTGGCTGGAGGACGGCCGCGGCGGCGGGCAGTACCACCTCTCGCTGCGGTTCGTGAAGGAGGTGCATCATGGGTGAGGCCGCAGGGACAGGGATCGAGGTGGCGCCCGCGATCGCGCGGCACATCCTGCAGCGGGTGGGCGAGTACGGCCAGCCGCCCGAGATCGGCATCGAGCACCTCAACGTGGGTACGGACTCGCTGCTGCGGATCCTGGACGAGGAGTACCTGGTGCCGATCGCGGACCTGGGCCGGGGCTCGGCGTTCAAGCTGGTGCAGTCGTACTTCGGCGGGGGCAAGACCCACTTCCAGCAGTGCGTGCGGCAGCGGGCCTGGGCCCGGGGCCTGTGTGCGGCCACGGTCGGGCTGTCGCCCCAGGAGTGCCCGTTCGACGACCCGCTGCTGATCTACCAGGCCGTGGCCCGGGAGCTGACCTGGCCGCCGGCCGATCCCCTCACCCTGCCGTCGCGCGGAGTGGAGCACGCGCTGCGCATCGCGCTGGACGAGCGGCGGGCGGTGATGGACGACGGGTCGCTGGTGGCGTGGCTGGACACGGACTTCCGCCGCTTCCCCGTGGACGCGCCGTCCTTCCGCGCGGCCGTGGTGGCGTTCGCCAGGGCGTACATCACGTCGGACCTGGAGGCCGAGGAGCTGGCCGCGGCCTGGCTGCGGGGCGAGGCGATCGCAGGCAAGGAGATCGCTCACCTGGGCGTCCGCGAGGCCCTGCGCAAGGACAACGGCTTCCGCATGCTGCGCTCGATGTGCCAGGTGCTGCAGGCCCTGGGCGGCAAGGGCCTGCTGCTGTGCTTCGACGAGCTGGACCGCAACCTCAGCCTGCCGCCGCGGCGCCGCCGGGCCGTGGCCGACAACCTGCGTGAGCTGATCGACCTGTGCGGCCGCGAGGCCCTGCCCGGGTTGCTGTGCCTGTACGCGGTGCCGCCGGAGTTCATGCGCCACGTGGTCACCGAGTACCCGGCCCTGCAGCAGCGGCTGGAGGGCCCGGCCAGCCTGTCGCGGCGCAGCCCCCAGGCCGCGGTCATCGACCTCGAGGCGCTGGACCTGGCCGACGAGGACCTGCTGGGCAGCATCGGCGAGCGGCTGCTGGACCTGTTCGAGGTGGCGCGGGACGTACACCTCGACCGGGCGCTGCAGGAGGGCAACCTCCGGTCGCTGGCCCGCGAGGTGCTGGAGGGCTCGTTCGAGGTGGCCCACCGCCGGGCGTTCGTCAAGGCCGCGGTGGACCTGCTGTACGGCCAGGCCGAGGCCGAGCACGCCCTGTCCCTGGCCGAACTGCGGACCCTGGCCGGCACCGGTGGCGGCACCGGCCCCATGGGCGACGACGCCGGGTTCGAGGAGTTCTGATCATGTGGGCAGCACTGCAGGTGGAACACCCCCGCCACGGCCGGGGCACGGTCAAGCGGCTGCTGGACGGCGGTCGCCGGATGCTGGTGCGGTTCGAGGGCTCTCCCGTGCCGCGGGTGATCGGGGGAATGTACGCGGAGCCCGTGGTTCCCCAGCCCGCCCGCCCGGCGCCCTGCGCAGCCCCGCCGACTCCGGCGAAGCCTGAACCAGCCATCCCGCCGTTCGACCGCTCCGCGAGCGACGCGCGCCAGGCGCTGGAGGCGTTGCGCGTGGGCGTGGTCCCGTCCGCCGGACTGGAGCAGCTCACCGTGGGCCGCCACGAGGAGCTGTCCCGCGTGGACCACATGCTGGACCAGCGCGGCGGCCTGACCGTGGTCTGCGGCCGCTACGGCCAGGGCAAGACCCACATGCTCGAGCTGGCCGCGGCGCGGGCACTGGACGGCAACTGGTTGGTGGCCAGGGCCACGTTCGACCCGGTCGAGGTGCCTCCCTCCCACCCGCTGCGGCTGTACGCGGCCCTGGTCCGCGGGCTGGTCTACCCGGACCGCTCCGGCACCGGGCTGCGGCCCCTGCTGGAGCAGCTCGGCGACAGCGAGCGGCACGTGCACGGCGACCGCAACCACCGCTGGCTGAGCCCGGCCCTGCTCGCCGTGCACCGGGCGGATCTGGACCTGGCCGAGGAGATCCTGGAGTGGGTCTCGGGGCACCACCGCGCGGACTACCGCGCGCTGGTCCAGCGGCTGTACCGGCTCGGATACCGGGGTCCGGCGTGCTACGCGCTGGCCGACTGGCGCACCTTCGGCCAGATCATGGCCCACCTGCTGGGCGGCATCGCCACCTGGGCGCGCGACGCCGGCTACGGCGGCCTGCTGGTGCTGCTGGACGAGGCCGAGTACCTCGACCAGCTGGGATCCACCTCCCGGGCCATGGCCCACAACGTGCTGCGCTACCTGGCCATGGCCACCCTGCCAACGGAGGAGCTGGCGTTCGAGCCGTCCACCGTGTTCCGGGGCGGCCAGCCGGTCCACCGGCGCGTGCAGGCGCGTTACACCAGCGACCAGCCCCTGGCCGTGATGGCGGCGTTCACGCCGAACCGGGCGCTGGACCGGACCCTCGGCCGGGTGTTCGCCGGCTCCGGGCCGCGGATCGACCTCGACCCCATCGGCGCCGCCGACCTGCAGGCGCTGTGTGACGGCGTGACCTCGCTGGTCGCGGCGGCACGGCACGGCGAGGAGCTGCCCGCGGCCCTGGTCCAGGCCCTGGGCCGCGCCGTGGCCGACGCCCACTCCCTCGGGGACCTGGACGATCCGCGGCAGGCGGCCCGCATGGCCGTGGAGTTCTGGGACATCCAGCGCCATGCCGGCGACGCGGCCGCGCTCGAGGCGCTGGGCCCGTGACCCCGCACGCCTACCGCGACGCGCTGCCCCGGACCTATGGCGCGCTGGTGGCCCGGCACGGCTCGCCCAACGCGGTCCAGATGGAGGCCGCTGCCTCCCTGCTGGACGGCAGGGACACGCTGATCTGCTCGGCCACCGCCTCGGGCAAGACCATCGCCTACACCGCCCCACTGGCCGAGCTGTACTGCCGCGGGGGCGACGAGCCGGCCCGGGTGCTGTTGGTCAGCCCGACCCGCGCGCTGGTCAACGACCTGGCCCGGCGCCTGGGCGAGCGGCTGGCCGGTGTGGGCATCGAGGTGGGCCGCTGGACCGGCGACCACCATGACGGCGGCCGGCTGCACGGCATCACCGTGATGACGCCCGAGGGGCTGGACTCCCGGCTGTCGCGGGCCCCGGCCGACCTGGCCGGCGTGCGCGCGCTCGTGCTGGACGAGCTGCACGTGCTGGACGGCACGGCGCGGGGCGACCACCTGCGGATCCTGGTGCAGCGGCTGCGCGTCGAGCGTCGCAACCTCCGCGGCGACGTCGGCGACGGTCCACCGCCATTGCAGGTGGTGGCTGCCAGCGCCACCGTGCCCGACCCGCCAGGCATGGCCGGCCGCTACCTGGACGACCCGGATATCGTGATGGCTTCGGGCCGCCGGGCGGTGCGCGCACGCATCGTGGGCGGCCGCGACGTGGCCACGGTCCGCGACACCCTGGGAGAGCTCGCCCGCGCCGGCGCCCGCAAGGTGCTGGTGTTCTGCAACGCGCGCAGCGAGGTCGAGCACCTCGCCCACGAGCTGGCCGGCACGCCGCCCTTCGGTCACGCGGTGTTCGCGCACCACGGCAGCCTGGCGCGCACGGCCCGGCTGCAGACGGAGCGCCGCTTCGGCCGGGCGCCCACCGCGGTGTGCTTCGCCACCAGCACCCTGGAGCTGGGCATCGACATCGGCGACGTGGACCTGGTCGCGCTGACGGCCGTGCCCCCGGACGTTGCCTCGCTGCTGCAGCGCACGGGCCGGGGCGGGCGGCGGACGGACGTGAACCACGTTGTCTGCTTCGCGGCCAGCCCGTTCGAGCGCAGCGTGTACCGCACGCTGCTGTCGGCACAGAAGCAGGGAGATTGGCTGAAGGGCCCGGTCACGTTCCGGCCCGGCGTGCTGGTGCAGCAGGCCGTGTCGATCCTGCAGTCCAGGCCGTCTCGTACGGTGCACGGCCCGGCCATGCACCGGCGCCTTCCGCCCGACCTGGCCGCGGACTGGCCCGCGGACCGGCTGGACCGGGTGCTGGCACACGTGTGCCACGCCGGCTGGCTGGAGCGGGTGGCCACGCGCGAGGGGCTGGGCGTGTACCGGCTCGGCGAGCGGGGCGAGCGGACCTGGCACCGCGGCCAGCTCCACGCCAACATCCCCGACTGCTTCGAGCTGCAGGTCACGGACGCGCTCACCGGCGATGAGGTGGGCAGGGTGGGCAGGGCCGGCCGCGAGCTCGCCCTGGGCGGCAAGGGCCGGCAGCAGCTGCGCCGCGACGGCCGGCGGGTGGTCACGCGGGCGAGGCGGGAGCCCGCGGGCACGAGGTTCACGGCCGGTCCGCCGGCGGCCACGTCACCGGCCATGGCCCGGGCGCTGCTGGAGGGGGCCGGGATTCCGGCCCCCTGCCGCGTCCGGGCGGGCTCCTCCGAGGTGCTGTTCCATGGCCTGGGCACGGCCGGCGGCCGTGTGCTCGCCGAGGCCCTGCGGCAGGCGGGCGCGTTCCAGGGCGGCCGGTGCTCGCTGGTGTCCGCCGGCCGGCTGGCGCTGGCCGTGGAGGGAACGCTGCCCGAGCACGGCTGGCCTCGCGGGACGGCCACGGCCGAGGCCCTCGACGCGATCCACGACGAGCTCGCCAGGCTGCTGCAGATGGGGCCCCACCACGCGGACCTGCCCGAGGACGAGCGCCGGCTTGCCGTGGAGGCAGGCGCCGGGTCGGACGACCTCCGGCTCCTCCTCGACGGCGGTCTGCCAGGACGCCTGGCCGCCGAACACCACGACCTGACCGCCGGAGCTGCCGGCTGGTGATCTCGCGCTTCCACGCGCCTCCCCCCCCGAGATACAATCCCCTACACGGGGACGCATGGTCGAATCCGGGTCAACGGCCGTCGCCCCCGGGGCTCGTGCGCCGCATGGGGATGGCGGACACGGGCGGAGCGGGACCGTTCGATGAACGACCAGGACGTGGTCCGGGGCGCGGCGCCTGGGCAGCAGCTCGTCCTGCAGGAGCGCCAGCTCGACCCCTCGCTGTATCAGCTGCTGTCGCTGATCCGGCTGCACATCCAGCAGGAGATCGGGGGTGCGGTGGGCGCGCAGACGCGGGTGCCCGAGGAGCTGCGACTGTGCAAGCGGTCCACCGAGGTCCGGGTCGAGCTGCCAGCGACCCGCAACCCGGCCGTGGCCATGCAGCTGGCGTGCCTGTTCACGGACATGGGTCAGGATCCCGAGGTTTACCGCCGGTTCCGCACGGGCGAGCTGTCCATGCAGACCGAGGGGGGCGCGTGGCAGCGGGCCGCGTGCGTGCTCGAGGTGCTCAGCGTGGACGAGGAGGGCCTGGCCCAGGACTGGTGGCTGAGCTACCGGCACTTCGGATTACGTCCCAAGGGAGGCGGCCGGCTGTTCGAGCACTGGATCGAACTCCAGGGTACGGGGTGGGAGGAGCTGCCCGAGCCGTTCCAGGCGTGGGTCCTGGAAGACACCAGCGCGCGGGACTCCATGGACTCGGAGAGCCTGGCCATGGCCGTACCCCGGCCGTCGGTGAGGGTGACCTTCCCGCCCATGCCCGGGCCCCAACCCCGCACGGGCTGGCAGCACGCGCTGACCGCGGTGCGCGTGGTGCAGGACCTGTTCACGGCGGGCGCGCTGCGGTGCCACGCGGTGGTGGTGTTCTACGGCCGGACCGTGGAGCGGTGGGAGGTCAACGGCGGGACCGAGGACTCGATCGACGACATCGCGCGGATCATCGCCGCGTACTCCGCGCCCCACGCCGTGGTCGTGCTGCGCCGGGCCGCGGTCGTGGACCGGGGCTCGGGCCACGCGACCGCAGGCCAGGCCCTGTGGGTCGACGTCGAACTCAGGGGCCGCGGCACGCGGCTGGCGTGGCCTGCGGATCCCAGGACCGGCGAGGTGGACTGGGAGCCCATGACCATCGAGGACCTGGGCACGCTGGACGAGCGGGGCTGGATCAAGGTGTCACCGAGCACGCACATCGAGTTCGAATGGCCCGGCACGCAAGGAGCCGGGGGGGGGCAGGCGCGGGGGGCATGACCTCCGACCGTCCAGGTCGACGCGGGGATGGGCACCGAAAAACGCCCCGAACCATCCATACAGAACGCAGGACGACACCACGGGGCCAGACAGAACGGCCCGCAGAGGGAGGTAGAGCCGTGTCCGAAGGGTCGGATCCAGAACCAGGGGCATTTTCGCCAGGGACCGTCGTATGACACCGTTGCATCCGGGACGGGAGGCACGCCCCTTGGAGACACGCGGCAGCTGGCGCCTGCTCACACGCAAGGACTTCGAGACCGCGCTGGAGGACTGGCAACCGGACCGGCTCGCGCCGCCGCGGGCCCGTGACGACAACGTGCCATCATTCGGGGTGAACGCCACCGAGGAGCAGACCCGGGCGACGCTGCGCTACCTGCGTCAGCGCGTGAACGACAAGAAGCTGGAGTACGAGCATGGCACGGACCGCAAGACGCCGCGGGGCAACGTGCTGCGGCCCTACCGGTTCACGGTGGGCCCGGCCATCGCCGCGCTGATGGTGCTGCGGGCGTCCGAGGCGTTCAACGTGTGCGAGATCGACGTGTTCCTGACCACCGAGCTGCCCGGGCTGGAGCCGGGGGCGACGACCCGGGCGGCGCTGCTGTTCGCCCTGGCCGACGCGGTGCGCAACGGTGGGTCCATGGCGCTGCAGTTCACCCGGGACTGCCGCAACGGCGGGCTCCCGGTGGAGGTGGCGGAGCAGGCCGCGTGGCTGGGGGTTCCGCTGCAGTACGCGGACCGGGGCACGATCGCGCCGGACGAGAGCCGGGAGCTGTACCTGCGGCTGTGCGGGCTCGGGGACGAGGCGCTGGAGCGAGCGCGGACGCTGTCGGAGCGGGGGTTCTTCTCGCCGGAGCGGCTGGCCTACCTGGTGTCGGCAGGCACGTGGAGCGTGGCCGAGGCCGAGATGGTGCTGCTGGCCAGCCAACACCCCCAGCTGGTGTTCGGGGACGCGCCGTGGGCCGAGTCCAGGGTGTTGCACGCGCAGGCCCAGGCCCACGGCCGGGCCGCGGTGCTGGCCGGGCTGGTCGATCGGGCGCTGCGGTATCGCGATCCAGCGGGTGAAGGGGTCGAGGAGCTGGTCGAGCGGGGGGAGTACGAGGAGCTGCCGGTGCGGGTGATGCCCGCGCACCTCGCGTACCTGCACGGTCCGCTCCCCCGCGACCAGGTGTGGCCGCTGTGGTCCCTGCACCCGGAGCAGGGGGCGCGGTTCGAGCGGGGTGGACGGTACCTCGTGCTGCCCCGGCCGCGAGCAAGGGAGGAGCTCCGGCAGTTCCTGCGCCAGGACCTGGAGGCGGCGGTGGAGGCCGCGGGATCGGTGGAGGGTGCGCAGCCAGTGCTGGTGTACCCGGCCGAGGCGCGGGAGCTCGACGAGGAGGAGCGGCGGGAGGCGATCGTGGCCGCGGCCCGGCTGGGTGTGCAGGTGCTGGCCTGCCCGGAGAGCATCGCAGCGCTGGACGAGCAACTCGAGCGGCGGCTGGGTGCGGGCCGGAGGATGCGCCGATGAGGAGTGCCGGAACCCTGCTCGTGGCCCTGCCACCTCAATGCTTCGGCAACGCACCCCAGCAGCACGACGCCGTGGAGCTGCTGCGCAACTACATGCCGTCGCTGGTCACCATCGAGCGCAGGCTGCGCAAGGGGGTGGGCGTGGACGAGGAGCGGGTCCGCTATGCCCGGCTGTGCCGTCAGATCGAGGACACGGCCCTGGGCCACGCGGTCCCGGCCGCGAGCAAGGAGGCGTTCGGGGCAGCGCTGGGAAGGAACGACTTCCCCACGATCCGCGTGGGCAGCGAGTACGTGGACCTGCTGGCTGCGGCGCATGCCCAGGGGCTGCCGCTGGGCGTGATGGACAGCGCCCGGATCGGTGCGACGGTGTTCCCGCCACGGTCCCTGGGTGGTCACGTGCGGCGGTTCAAGGAGCTGGCCAGGCGGGCCAAGGTGCTGGACACGGCCGGCGTTCGGGACCGGGTCTGGTTCATCGAACAGCGCGTCATGGCCGAGGGCTGCGGCCTGGTCGAGGTGGCGGATCCGCTGAGCATGGCCCTGGCCGACGACCGCGTGCTCACGGCCGACGCACCGGACATCCGTACCCTGTGGCAGAAGCTACTCGACCTGATCGGGTGGAAGCGCAAGCTGTTGATGGCACCGCAGCGCGATCTGGACGTGCGGTCCGCGTACTGGGAGCCGGCAGGGGACACGGACTGGCTGAAGTACACCGATCAGGGACGTGGAAAACACATGCGGGGCAGGCTGACCGCCCAGATCGAGGCGGCCATGGATGGTGGGCCGGCCATCAACCTCAACAGCCAGCGCCACAACATGCTGACCCGGCAGCTGCAGAAGCAGATCCACCGGCAGCCCGGGCTCCTCGCGACCAGCGCGACCATGACGTACGACGCGGGGCAGCCGGCCCGGCCGTTCCCCCTGCGCTGCCTCGACCACCTGCACGACAGCTGGAAGGCGGACGAGACGCTGCACGTGGGCCTGGTGAGCATGCGGCACCTGCCCATCGACCGCTACGTGGACATCAACTGGTACCGCAACGTGGACATCCCCAGCCGCAAGGGGCTCGCGGGCGCGGACGAGGCCTGCCACCAGGCGTCGCTGCAGCAGCTCCAGAGACTGCTGGACGAATACCGGGGCCGGACCCTTCGCGTGTACCTCTATCACTCGGGGTTCGTGCCTGCCGTGGTGGGCTTCTACCGGGCGCTGGTCGAGACGCTGGCCGCGCTTCCTCCCGAGGACGCGGGCTGCCTGCAGGTGGTGCCCATGCTCCAGCCCAGGGGTGACGAGTACATCGAGGGCAGGCCATGGCCGAGCTAGGGGGCTGAGATGGCGAGACAGTGGAAGGGCACGTGCTCGGTCTGCGGCAAGCCGCTGAGCTATGCCGAGGTGCTGGCCGCGCGTGACGCGGCCCTGGGCCGGCCGCGCATGACCGCGTGCCCCACGTGCGCGCGGCGCGTGTGGCACGGCTTGCGTCCGGTGGCCCAGCCCGAGACGGTGCTCGCGGGCGAGCTCACCGAGGCGGTCGCGCCGCTGGGCCGGATTCCCCAGCCCGCGGCCAGGCACGCCCTGGACGAGCGGATCCCGGACCACGCCACGCTACGCGAGAAGTTCGCGGTCAAGGACGAGGAGATCGAGCAGCTGTACGCGGAGCTGAGCCGGGACGACACGCCCGTGGTGATCGCGGTCGCGCCCACCGGATCGGGCAAGTCCACGTTCCTGGTGCACCGGCTGCTGGCCCCGCACGACCGCCCGCTGGACACGTTCACCCGCGGCCGGCAGATCGTGGTCACCCAGCCGCGGCGCTCGGCCACCACCGGCATCACCGGGTTCGTGGCCGGCACCATGCACGGCGCGGACCACGGCATCGGCCACGAGATCGGCTTCCGCATCAGCGGCAACCACGCGTGCGACTGGCGCAACCGCATGACGTACGTCACGGACGGCACCCTGATCAACTGGCTCGTGCGCGGCGAGC
The DNA here is from genome assembly GCA_964639985.1 of uncultured Rickettsiales bacterium. GTDB lineage: Bacteria > Myxococcota_A > UBA796 > UBA9615 > CAYRNR01 > CAZXHG01. The sequence goes on along the minus strand of CAZXHG010000014.1, from coordinate 47,720 downwards.
TGGACCGGATCAGCATGGTCGTCATCGACGAGGCGCACGAGCGCAGCCTCAACATCGACGTCATCCTGGCGCTGCTCACCCGCTGCCTGCCCCAGTACCCGCACCTCAAGATGGTGATCGTCAGCGCGACCATCGACCACGAGCGCTTCCGCCGGCACTTCGACCAGCGGCTTCCCGGCAAGCTGCGCTGCGGGATCGTCAAGTGCACGGGCAGCAAGCCCGCCGAGCTCAGCGTACAGTACCGGGATCCCGGGACCGGCCTGGTGCCCTATGTGCCGGGTGTCAACCGCGATCTCGGCAGGGACATCGCCGACCAGCTGGCCAGCGCCATCGTGCGCCTGGTGGTGGCCATGGACGGGTCGGCGCCCCTGGAGGGTGGGGACGGCCCCCGTGGAGAACCCCTGACCCGCGGGGACGTACTCGGCTTCCTGCACGGCGCCCAGCCCATCGACCACTGCGTGGAGCAGATCCAGGCCCACCTGAAGAAGCACCACCCGTCCCTGCACGCCAACACCGACATCTACCCGCTGTACTCCGCGGTGGATGCCAAGACGCAGAAGCTGGCGACCGATCCCAAGAGAAATCCCTCCCGGCGCCGCATCGTGATCGCCAGCAACGCGGCCGAGACCTCGTTGACCATCGGCGGCCTGGTACACGTGGTCGAGTCGGGCTTCATCAAGCAGACCCGGTGGGATCCGGTGCTCGAGCAGTCCCCGCTGCTGCCCATCGTGCACAGCCAGGCCGGGTGCCGCCAGCGCTGGGGACGGGTGGGCCGCATCACCGACGGGTGGGCCTGGTGCCTGTACTCCCGTGACCAGTTCCAGCAGGCCTTCCCCCCGGACACGACCCCGGAGATCCAGCGGGCCTGCGTGGACGGGGTGGTCCTGTCGGCCAAGCGCGGCGGCGCGGACGCCATCGACGCGCAGACCTTCCCCTGGCTCGACGCGCCGGACGCCGAGGAGATCGGCCGCACCCTGGCGCGGCTGCAGCGCCAGGGCGCCATCGATGGCGACGGCGACCTGACCGAGCTGGGCGTTCGCACCGCCATGGCCGGAGGCGAGGACGCCATCTACAACCGGCTGATCGCGGACGCGGACCGCTTCGGCTTCGGCGTGGAGGTGGCCACGCTGATCCCCCTGGTCAAGGCGGGGTTCCGCGACCTGTTCCCCGACGACCACAGCTGGGATCCGGGCATGCGGCGCAACGTGCGCGAGGCGCAGGCCCGGGTACGGGCCGCCTGCGGGGACGATCTCGAGCTCGCCCTGCGCATCTACGAGGACTGGGCGCGGCTGGGCAGCAAGGCCCGCAAGAGCTGGCCTCGCCGGCACGGCATCGACGGTTCGGTGCTGGAGGAGGCAGAGACCGGGCGCAAGGCCCTGATCCGCCAGCTCGGGGCGCGCAAGAAGGGCATGGAGGACCGGGACCTGGACTTTGCCGGGCTCGACCGGCTGCGGGCGATCGCGGTGCGAGCGTTCCCCGACCAGCTGTACGCCCTGACCGAGCCGGCCACGCTGCCGGACGGGCGGGAGGTGGTCCGCTACCTGCCCGTGCACGCGGACGGGCACGGTTCCACGACCCCACTGGAGATCGGGCGGGCGTCCAACTGCGCGAACGCGGCTCCCGCACCCCCGGTCATCCTGGCGCTGGGGCCCAAGGGCAGTTTGCCGCCTCGGGGGAACCGGGAGCGGGTGCACCTGGCCCCGTTCGTGGTGGCCATCGACCCGGCCATGGCCGAGGCCGTGGTGCACGCGGACGACGTCGAGCTCGCCCACTACCTGCAGGACCACCACACACGACCCACGCAGCAGTCCGAGGAGGACCGACGGCTGCTGGAGCACGAGCGGCTGCGCCGGGAGTACCCGGTGGGTTCGATCGTGAACAGCCGCGTGATCGCGCTGCGCAAGGGGCATACGGACGTGAGGGTGACCCGGCTCGTGCGGCACAGCGACGGGCCAGCCCTGTCGTTCGGGACCACCGAGGGGCGACGCGAACGCACCGTGGACCGTCGCGAGAGCCGCGCGGGCGCCGAGTGGAGGCGCAACGGAAAGGGTGGCGGCAGCCGCGCCCAGGGCGTTGCACCCGAAGAGCACGACCTCGTGACCGAGGCGATCGAGGCGGACGAGGAGCTCGCGTCGAACGCCCCGCAGGGCAAGGGCAATCAGGCCGGCCAGCCACGAGCGCAGAAGGTGTTCGGCCGCCTCGTCACCTTCGGCGCCGTGGGCAGGATCGACTCGGGCGACGAGGTCCAGGCCGAGGTCACGCGGCACACCGACCTCACCGGCCGACCCGCGCTGATCCTGGTCTCACCCCCGGCCCGACAGCGGTTCGAGGCGTTCGCCAGGAAGTACCGCGTCGGCCAGGACGTGCAGGTCGAGGTGCTGGGCCTGGCACCGCCCTCGTCGCTGGTGCGCGGCCTGCTGGTCAGGGATGTGTACAGCGGACTCGAGATCGTGGTGCCCCCGCAGGAACTCGCCCTGTCGGGCAAGGAGATGTACCTGGAGCGCATCCCCACCGGCATGCGCATGACCCTGCGCGTCGAGCACGTGGACCGGCAGGACCGGGACGTGTGGCTCACCGCCACGCGCCACGTGGATCCGGAGATCGCGCGGCTGCACGCCACCGTGGGCAAGACCCGGGTCGAGGGCACCGTGCTGCAGGTGGACGAGGACGACGACCGGTCCGTGTACGTGCGGATCGCGGTACCCGGCACCCACCTGAACGGCGCGGTCCCCATCCGGGTGAAGGTGATCATGGGTCGTGACCGCTTCGAGAACCCCGACCAGCCGGTCCTCCCCTACCAGCGGGGCGACCGGGTCCACCTGGCCCTGCGGGTGGACGAGACCACCAACGGCGGCAAGCAACTGCCCAGCAGCGCGCTGACCGGCGCCGAGCGCGCGGCCCTGCAGGCGGAGGGGATCGTCGTGGCAAACGGGAGGCTGCGCTGCACCGGGCGGTTGCCGTACGCCGCCCGCGACCGCATCGTGCGCAAGGCCCGCAGCGCGCAGCTGGTGGAGGCAATACGCGACCTGTACCAGCGGAGCAACTCGCTGATGGCCGACTGGGTCCTCACCGATCTCGAACAGCGGTACCCAGTCGGAACGATCGCGGAGGGCAAGGTGAAGGCCGTCGCCGGCTCCACCACCTGGGTGGCGCTGCCCGAGGGCATCAGCGGGGTGATCCTCGCGGAGAACGCCAGCTGGTGGCGGCCGATCAAGCGGGTCAAGGACCTGTTCGACAGGGGGGACGTGATCCAGGCGAAGGTCCTGGGCGTGGACGTGAAGGAACAGAAGGTCCAGCTCAGCGTCAAGGACATGACCGACGATCCGTGGGCCAGCGGGGGCATCCGGCTGCGCTATCCCATGACCCAGGATTTCGTCGCCGAGGTGAAGACCGTACAGGACAAGTTCGCCTTCGTGACCCTGGAGCCCTGGCTCGACGGGTTCGTGTACGTCACGGACATGAAGGCCCTGAACAACTACAACTTCATCGAGAACGTGCGCACCGTGCTGGCCGAGGGCCAGTGGGTGAAGGTCCGGGTGATCGAGTACGACCTCGGCAAGAAGCGGCTGAAGCTCTCCATCCAGGGTCGGGCCCGCCGACCGGCCACGAAACCCAGGGCGGTGGCGGCGCCGCAGGCGGAGCCGTCGGCCGTGCCGGTGGAGGCCGAGGACTGGCTGGAAGGCGCGTGGCCGTGGACGGACGGCGAGAACGCGATCCCCCCGGAGCAGCCCCAGGGCCCGCCGCCCGCAGCACCACGGCGACGGAAACGCCCGGCCATCGCCCGGCGGGGCCGGCCGAGCCGGTGGCACGTGCGCCGGTGAAATCGTGGCGCCCGCTCAGGGCGCGAAGCGGTGCAGGTCGATGGGGACCAGGTCCCGCTCCAGCTGATCCAGTTCGTCGGCCTCGTCTCCCAGGATCGCCCGGGCCAGGTCCTGCTCGAATCGCAGGAGCTGCTTCACGTCCACGTCGCGGAGGTTACGACGCCCGTGCGCGAGAACGGACTGGTTGCGCATGGCCGCCAGCTCGCTGGCCCGGTCCAGCAGTCGGGGCAGGTCCTTCCGCGACATACGGTCCACCAGGTCCGTGGTCAATCCCAGCAGGGCCAGTCCCGGCAGCAGCGTGATCTTGCGCGGGATCTGCTGCGGATTGCCCGCACGGGAGTCCTGCCACGCTTCAGCGTAGCGGATGCGGAGATCGTCGGGATCGTCGGTCAACAGCTCCAGGTCCGGGGCCGAGGTGTCGAAATCACCGCTCGACGAGGCACGCGCCAGGCCGAACTGCACCAGCGCCTCGAGGGTCCGATAGGCCATCAGGCAAGCGAAGTCGAACCTGTTCAGGTCGGCGTAGCGGCGCACCAGCTGTCGGAAGGTGGCGAGCAACGCCAGGGGTTCCCGGGCGGCCACGCGCTCGAGGACCTCCACGTGGGACGTGATCGGATGGGTCAACGTGAGCTGCTGGATGTTCTGGCGTGCCGCCATCTTCGCGAGGTGCGATGTACTCGACGTCAACGCCTTGAAGTCCAGGTCCATGAACGCTGCCTCGCAGCGGGCCAGCTGCAACGCGAGCTCGTCGAAGTGGGGCTGCATGGTCTGGGCGTCACGGCTCTCGCGGAACGCGTCCATGGCGGTGACCATGTTGCCGCGCTCGTACCACCGCAGGGCCCGGTCGCGCAGCATCCGGGCGCGGACCTGGGTGGGATTGTCCAGCAGGATCACGTTCTCGCTGCCCGGGACCGGTCGCCGCCGCACTCGGTCGTACCTGCCGTCCACGTAGCACATGGGTGCCCGCGCCTCCCACGCGGCCACGGCCGCGGTGGCGCTCATGATCTTCTTGCCGCCGGTCACGTCCACGATCGGTGTGCCCGCCGAATGGTCTCCCTGGATCTGGGGGAGGATGGCCTCGTAGATCTGCTCCGTGTCGGTCGGATCAACCTCCACGAATCGGACATCAGCGTATGCGTATCCCATCGTCTGGATGAGGAAGCTCATGCCCAGATTGATGGACACGTCGTTGTTCTGCGTGGTGATCAGCACGATCTTCCGTGGCCGGAACACGGCCGCCGCGATGATGGTCGTCTCGGGGCTGAATCCCATGGTGCTGACCAGGGTCGAGCACCCCAGCGCGCGGAGTTCCTCGTGCGCCTCTGCCTCGCGGACCAGGTCCACGACCAGGGGCAGGATGTGTTCGAAGTAGAACTCGAGCGCTGCCTCAGCGTCGCCACGGCGCTGCAGCCACTGCTCGATCAGGTCGGGGTCGATGAGATCCGGCATGGGGCGATCTTTCTAGGGGTGGGACTTGGATGCAACCTCATGCTGCTATCCTCGCCACAACCCACCAGCCAGACCGGGGAGGACGACGATGCCGGACAAGCAGGCCGAGTACCGGATCGGCGGGGTCGACGTCGTGCTCCTTCACGGCAACATCGCGCGGCTGCCGCACCGCGTGGATGTCATCGTCAGCTCCGATGACAACTACCTCAGCCACGGAGGGGGTGTCTCCCAGGCCATCTGGGCTGCGGCGGGCCCCGATTTCGCAGACGAGGTCGCGGGGGCCCGCGAGAACCAGACTGCCAGGCTCGGTGGCGTGGTCGTCACGCCCGCAGGGCAGCTGAACGCGAACGAGATCATCCACGCCATCACCATCGATCTCGATCGCCTCAAGCCAATCGGTCCCAGGGAAGCCCGCGAACTCTACGGCAAGGTCGTGGATACGGCCTGCGTGCTGAGCCATGAGACTGTCGCGCTCCCCCTGTTGGGCACGGGCTCGGCACGGCTCGATGTGGAGGGTTCCGTCAAGGCCCTGGCCGACGCCCTGGACGAACGCTCCTACGAGGACATCGTGCTGGAGCGCGTTTTCCTGGTGGTCTTCAGCGAGGACGTGTTCAAGCGCTGTGACGTTCACCTCCTGCCGCGCGCTGGGAACCACGTCAGCCTGTACGAACGGCTCGAACGATCGCGCCGCGCCGTGGGCGGCGCTGCTGCGGATGCCATCGGCGAGGCGTGGAACAGGTTCATCCAGGACGAGGATCAGGCTACGTACAACGCCGTGAGGCTCCTCGAGGCCGTGATGGATGCCGCCTTCGACATCGCACTGACTCTCGCCAGGGCGAACGCGGGGAAGCTGGCTCCCGCGAGTATCGCCAGGAACCAGGATCTCGAATGGCACGAGCCGGCTGGAGACGACGATTCGCCCCGGGGACCACGACTGCTCCACGCCCGCCTGTCCATGGGAAGGAAGCTCTCCACGGTCCAGGACCTGGTGATTGCAGCGGGCGACGCACTGCCGGGAGACCTGCTGCGAGAGACATCGATCGCGATCCACAACCGCAACCTGCTCGTGCACAGCATGCCGGATACCGAGTTCGATGTGCTCGTCGCACAACGTGCCTTCCTCTCCGCCATCGTCCAGTGGTGCGACTGGATCTTCCTCACCTTGCCGGATCGCACGCGCTGGGAGGCGTTGACCAGGCGCCATGGTGAGGTGTCTGACGGGCGCGGTGGCAACGAGGCCAGGGAGCACGGAGTGGTCGACACGCCGGGTGCCGACAACGCCAACGGCGAGGCCGCCACGGTGACGTACGATGCCGGGGTTCGCCTGCTGGCGCACGCGGACCAACCTGATTCGGCAGACGGGGACGAGTCTCCGACAGAAACCTGTGACCCGCCGTCTGCGATGAAGTCCTCGAGGTCCACCACGACCGGCACCCGCCACGTCCGCCAGCTACACCGCTACCTGCTCGACGAACTCGACCCCCGGGCGCTCGAGGCGCTGATGGCCCAGCTCCGGGCCGAGGGTTACAGGGGCAAGGACCAGGACTGCCTGCTGGAGTACTGCGTGCGCATGGACGATCCCGTGCGGTTCGTGGCCGACCAGTTCGCGACCTGGCAGCTACGCGAGCAGCTCCAGCGGCGCACCGGGGTGACCAGCCGTGCGGACGCGGACAACCGTGGCATGGCAGCCCAGATGCTGAGTTCGTTCGGCTTCCCCGGGACCGGGGCACCCCGGGGCCTGCGCTGGGTCGACCGCCGGCTCGAGCACCTCGCCGGCAAGGTGCACGCATCGGGCGAGGCCGAGCTCAAGGGCCTGGTGCTCGAGTGTGGCGCCTGGCTGGAGTACTGCGTGCAGATCCTGCTGCGGTTCGTCAGCCAGGCCGCGTACGACAAGCCCGCCGAGCTGCTGGTCAAGGAGAACGCCTGGGTGAAGCAGGCGTGGAAACCCCTGCACAAGCTGAGCCTCGGCGCCCTGCTCGACGTGCTGGAGAAGCTGGCCCGGCGGATCGAGGACGATGACTCGGGCAAGGTCGCGGAGTTCGGCAAGGACTTCGCCACCCATCGGTTGTTGCCCAAGGGCAGCGACCGCATCGCCCAGCTTCGCAACGGCTTCGCCCACTTCCAGGGCCTGGCCGACGACCGGCCGTTGCCGGAGAAGCGCGCCGCGGCCGTGCTGTTCTTTGCCGAGGCCGAGCGCTTCCTGGCGCACCTCGGCGACCCGGAGCACCGGATCTTCCCCCACATCCTGACCATCGACCGCATCCAGATCGACCGCCACGGCCGCCGCACGATCCTCGCCACCAGCGACGAGGGGCGCGAGGAGACCGTGTTCTGCGAGGACGAGCTGCAGCCGGGCGAGCTGTACTACATGCACCCGCTGACCAATCCGCTGCGGGTGGACCCGATCCTGGTTGTGGCTGCAGAGCTGGCGTCGCCGGCGACGAAGAAGCGCGACGACGAGGAGTAGCGGCAGGCGCCGGGACTAGCGGATCTCCGCGATGCAGGTCGACAGCTCGAGGATGCGTGCGGCCGGGCTGGCGGCGGCGGGGGATGGCTGCTTGCAGACCTCTTGCGGTGCTCCAAGCGACCGAACTGGATCGGTGGGATGACAGCCCCGCGCCACCCCGATTCGTGCGAGGATCGGCCACGGAGCGAGAAGGCCATCTGGGCTATCCTCGCGTGGAAGGGAGTCGGCGGAGATGGGGGACAGCAGCGAGAGAGGAGGCTCGTCCCTCCGGCCGGGCCGCCGCCTCGAGGTGCCCGTCGAGGAGCTGCCCGTCTGGCTGGCCACGCCCTACCACGACCTGCTGCACACGACCAGCGAGCGTACCCAGCTGCACCTGATCCTCGAAGTGGCGCGCGCGTCGCTGTGCTGGCTGGCCGGGCTCGCCCTGGCCGAGGTGCTCCAGGATCCGGGTGATGCTGGCGAGCCGCTCTCCGTCGACTGGCTCCGGAAGAGGTTGACCGAGCCGCGCATGGACGGCTGGCTGTCGCTGCTGGGTGAGCTATACACGGACCGACCTGCCGGGGTCGACGGCTCCACGGGCGTGTTCGACATCTATCCCGACGTCGCGCGGCTGTTCAGTGGCCGCACGGCGAGCCCTGGTGGGTCGTTCCTGGCGCTCAGGCGGGAGATCCATCGCGCATCCACGTTGTCGACCCGGGCCGTGGCGCAGCGGGTTCTTGGCCAGGGGACGCGTGTCGAGCAGTTGCTTCGCCTGGTGCAGGAGACGTTGCGGGGGCGACAGGTCGTCGGGGTGGCCGGGAAGCATGCGTACACGTTGTCGGGTACGGGCAGGACGCGCATTCACCGTCCGGCGATCCTGGAGCAGCGCTCCAGCGGTGCGTGGCTGGTCGATCGTACCGCAGCCCTGCGGCTGGCCCCGGTGTTCGAGTTCGGACTGTCACTGGATGCAGCGCGCACGGGGCCGGGGACTGCATGCCGGCCTGCCCGACCGTGGCTCCTCGACGGCATGGACCGGCGCGGCTGGAGATACGCTCCCCTGGGTGAGCTCACGGACAGCTCAGGACAGGTGATGGTGGACGTGATCCGTGTCCCGATCCAGGCGGAGGCCGCGTCAGCCGGGGGCCGCGACCGAGCGTCGGGCCTGGACGAGGCCCGGCTGGGCGCGAGGGGGTTCGTCGGCAGGCGCGAGGAGCTGTCGTACCTGCGAGGGTGGCTGCAGGCCACCGACCGGGAGCGGAAACCCGGCCGCATCGGGTGGCTTCACGGGGGCCCGGGCACGGGCAAGACGCACCTGCTGGCCCACCTGGCCCAGGGCATGCCGCCGAGGCCCGAACGCCAGGTCCTCTACCACAGCTGCCCGGACGTGACCGGTGGGGAACAGGAGCGGGCGTTCCTGGAGGCGATCGAGGGCGCGGTCGACGCCTGGGGGCGCGATCCCGGCGCTGCGGTGGTGCAGGGCAGACCGGCCAGCCGGGTGCTCGAGCTGGCATCGCGGCTGGAACGATGCTGTGCCACGGGCGGTGGCGGCGTGTTCCTGGCGTTCGTCGACGCCGAGGACCTGTTCGGGATCCATGACCGGGTCCTGGAGGTGATCCAGCAGCTGGCGGTCCCGGGCACGGCGTGGTTGCTGACCGGGCTCCCGCACCAGGTCGGACCGGCGCACACCGCGGTGCGGGGGCGGGCGCTGCTGGCCGGGGGCCTCCCCCCCATGCCGCGGGCGGACCTCCGGCAGCTGATGGTCGAGCGACTGCTCGTGGGCGCCGGGGGCGCCCGCATGGACGTCGGCGAGGTCGACGAGGTCCACGAACAGGCGCGGCTGGAGCAGATCGTCGAGATGGCCGATGGGTTGCCGATCTTCGCCACCGCGGCCGCGGATGCCTGGGGGGACGGCGACGGGGGTGTCGGTGCGGGCGAGACCGGGTTGCCCGGGCAGCTGGCCGCGTACTACGAGGCGGCGCTGGCTCGCTGTCTCGAACGGGAGGCGGATGCGGGCGAGGCGCTCGCGGTGCTGGCGCTGCTGGAGGAGGCGGTGACCGAGGCTGGCCTGGCCCTGGTCCTGGCGGCCATGCAGCAGGTCGACCTGGACGCGTATCCGAGTGTGCGCGGGGACGTCGAACGGCAGCTGGCCGCGCTGCGGCCGCTGGTGAGCCGCGCACCGACCAGCGCGGGCCAGGATGGCCTGCAGCTGTACCACTGGGCGCTGCGAACGTGGCTCGGCGGATCGGCTGACGGTCTGGAGGCGGCGTTCGACCGGGCCAGGGGGGCGCTGTTCGCCCTGTGGACGAACTGGCGGCAGCTCCCCGAGGGAGCGTTGCGCAACCACCTGCTGATGGACGGGGCCGAGTACGCGCTGCGGCTCGGCTGGGATTCGGGGGCCGCGAGCCGCGTGGTCGACGAGCCCGAACGTATCCGGGCGCGCGCCCAGCTGGTCACGGCGCCCGAGTGGTCCGCGTCGTCGGCCAGCAGGCGGCAAGATGGCATGGAGAGCACCTGCCGCAACGAGCTGCCCTACCCCCTCGCTGTCCTGTTCAAGCACCGCGCGGCTGAACCCGGGGACGCCAACCGGGTCTATGGCTCGATCCAGCTCGCCGAGGGCATCGTGCGGTTCCTGGCCTACGTGAGCACCGCGGACGCGCTGGCACGCAAGCCCGACCGCGAGACGATCCGGACGTGGTTCCGCAAGACGCGGCGGGCCTCGTTCGGCAGCTTGCTGGACCTGTTCAAGCTGAGCACGGCGTGGATCCTGGAGCAGAGCAGGCCGTTCGTGGACGAGAGCGTGGACCTGATGAACGAGAAGGTGCTCGAGCGCATGGCCGGGCTCAAGGCCTTCCGCAACGACACCTTCCACCGGCGCATCCGCATCGGCGAGAACGAGGCGCTGGGGGTCCTGGCCGAGATCCAGGAGCCCCTGGACGGGCTGCTGCGCGAGATCGGGTTCCTTCGCCAGTACGAACTCGGGCATGCCGAGGGCTTCACGGACCGCGGGGACGACGGCGCCGGAGGCCGGTCCTACTGGTACCCGGCCCGCGGGCAGGACGAGCGCTGCGAGTACGTCGCCCTGGAGGGGACGAAACCGCCTCCCCTGTGGAAGGTGCTGCTCCGCGATCCACGTCGCCACCAGGCGCTGGATCTGACGCCGTTCCTGCGGTGGATCGGAGGAGGCCAGGGGCTACCCGCCCACCTGGTGTGGCTCTACGACCGCCAGGACTCCGCCATCGCCGAGTACACGCGTCCGCTGGGGGACGCCAGTCGAAAGCAGAACATCGCGCCATGGCTGGACGGACAGCGGTCATGGCGAGGGATCGTGGACCTGGGTCTGGATAGGGGAATACCGTGAGCAACCGTGGCAGACACGAGCGGGGACCGGAGCGGTCGCGAACGGCCGAGACCGTGCCGGCATCCGTCGTGGACTGGGTGAAGACGAACCTGTGCGCAGGCGAGCAGTCCAGCTTCGGCCCCTACACAGGGGAGCCCGGCAAGGGCGAGGTCCTGCTTCCCGAGACCCTGTACCTGTTCCGGCTCGGCAGGGCAGGCAAGCAGGTCTTCGTGCACGTGTTCGGCGGGCTGGGTGACCTGGGCGGCGAGCTGTGGGAGCGGGAGGTCCGTTCGCTGTTGCGGCTGTCCTATCGCCGCCACCCGGCGCTGCCCAACGTCCTGGAGGGCAGCTTCGACCCCGAGGAGGGGCTGGCGTTCCTGGTGACCGAGGCGGCCGCAAACACGCTCGGTGCGGGGGCTGGCTTCACCCGGATACTCCGGGCCAATCGGCTCGCGGCGCTGCAACAGTTCACCCAGGTGGCCGACGCCCTGGCCTTGATGCATGGCCAGGGCCTGTACCACCGCAACCTGTGCCCGCGCGCGATCGAGGTGCTGTTCGACGAGAGCGTGTTCGAGGAGGGCGGGATCCCGGAGCTCCACCTGCGGATCGCCCGCTTCGAGATGAGCGCCCTGGTGGCCAACCTGCTGCGACGGGTGCGGCCTGCCGATGCCAGGCGTGGGATCCAGCAGGACCGGGAGCGGGTACGGGGCTACTACCTCGACCAGTCCGACATCGACCTCGCCTGCTTCCCGCCCGAACGCCTGGGGTTCCTGTTCCCCGATTCCGGCCGCGATCGCATGGAGACGGATCGTTCGGACGTCTGGGCACTGGGGGTGCTGGCCTACCTGCTGTTCGTCGGGGACCTGCCCGCGGACCAGCTGCGGGGGACGTTCACCGCGGAAGGTCTGGCCGAGGACCGCGACGCCCGGCTGCACGAGGCCATGCGCAGCGAGCTCACCCAGCTGGAGGACAGGAAAGATCTGCCCGGCCCCCTCGCCGAGATGCTGCGCGGCATGCTGGATCCAGATCCGCGTACGCGCGTGACGTCCTACCAGGTGGTCGACGGCCTGACCCGCGAGTTCGACCGCATCGCGGCACGGCTGGCGCCCGCAGAGGCCACGCAACCGTTCGTCCTGGGCTTCATGCCCAAGAAGTGCCGTGAGACGTTCCTCAAGTGGGGTTGGATCGACTTCGATCCCGTGGAGGAGGCGGGGCGCCTGGAGCTCAAGGCCTTCCTGGAGAACGACCTGCACGGTGGCACGTTGCTGTACTCGCCCAACGGGTTTCGCGACTACAACTCCAAGCAGGCCGACGAGGATGCACAGGTCCAGGCCGGGAAGGCCAGGTACGTCCTGCTGGGGGTGAAGGGGGCCTACTTCTGCGCGATCTACAACCACCCGGTGTCGTTCTCCCCGTACAGGACAGCACCTGTGCCCGAGGTCCTGGTGGTCAAGTACATCAAGGACCGCGAGCGCATCTGGCGGCTCGAGGAGGCGGCCACGTACAAGCGCCGGCTGCCGTCCGTGGACGTCCAACCGGTGGGCCAGCAGTACATCAAGCCGGCGGACGTCGCCGGCAGGTCCTTCTGGAAGCCCTACCTGGACTCGGTCAAGGAGGTCGTCCCGGTGGCGCCCTGGCTGGAGCAGACCCGGAACGCGTTGAACTTCTTCCTCGACCTGCAGAACGTGCAGCTCGCGGCCAAGGAGTACGCCTACGAGGTCGAGGGACCGACCAACAGCGATGTGGTCACCCTGCGGTGGGACGAGCCCCGGGAGCGCGACCGGCGATTCACCAGCGACCTGTTCACGCTGTACTGCACGTCGTCACGCCGCAGACCACGGTTCGGTGACTTCTTCGAGGCGCTCGACGCCGAGCGCGTCGCCTGGCACCCGGACAGCGATGGCTCGCCCAGGTACGGCAGGGACCTGCAGGGCATCGGCCGCGTGTACGAGCGGCTCGACGCCTCGCGGATCCGTGTGCGCCACGAGTCAGGGCGGCCCTTCCGCCGGAAGGGCTGGTTGCGGCCCGAAGGCGACCTCGCGTCCGGGGTGGCGATCAACCGGCAGCGGGATGCGTGCGCCGAGCTGATCGGCCACGAGGGACTGCTGGAGCAGATCCACCGACCGCACGCCCCGGTGTGGCTGCCCGACCGCTGGGAGGGCGCCGGGGAGGGGCTGCTGGGCAGCGGCGCCGACGTGGTGACCGAGATGCTCGGCAGTCGCCCCTTCTACGCGGCACACGGCCCACCCGGGACGGGCAAGACCACCGTGGCCAGCCGGGCGATCATGGCGGCCCTGCGGGAGAACCCGGCCAACCGGATCCTGGTCACGTCGCAGTCCCACTTCTCCCTGGACAACCTGGCCCGGGGAATCCTCAAGGCCCTGCGCCAGCTGCCGCGCACCGACGTGGACTGGACGGCCATCCGCATCGCCTCACGCCACGCCGAGGAGAAGGTGCACGACGAGATCCGTGGCTACCTCCCACCCACGCTGGCCGCGACCAAGGTGGAGGAGATCCAGGCCCACTGTCGCACGATCCTCGACGACAAGCGCTACGACCCGCCGATCCTCGACCTGGTCCAGCGGTGGCTGGCCCTGGCCGCGGTGAGCCAGATCGAGCTGCAGGACCGGCTGCAGCGCGGGGCCAACCTGGTGTTCGTGACCTGCTCGGGAGCCACGCCCCACAACGTGGACGCCGTGGGTGACTTCGGCGTGTACGACTGGGTGGTGGTGGAGGAGGCGGCCAAGGCCTGGCCGACCGAGCTGTTCATCCCGCTCGTGCGCGGGATCCGGTGGGCCCTGATCGGCGATCACAAGCAGCTGCCCGCGTTCGGCCGCGACGAGGTCGAGCAGCTCCTCGAGGAGTGTCGCGACGCGCCACCGGAGCAGGAGGACCTGCACACTCACGGCGAGGCCGCGACCACCTACGCTCGGGTCTACGACCTGTTCCGCACGCTGTTCGGCGACAAGGACCTGCTGGGCAGACCCCGCCAACCCGTGATCGGCGCTCGGGATCCCCGTGGGGAGCTGAAGCTGCAGTTCCGGATGCACGAGACCATCGCGGGCATGGTCAGCCGGGCGTTCTACAAGCGCACGCTCAGCACCCACGAATCGGCCAACCGCATCCACCCGTTGCGAGAGCCGCCGGTCGCGGAGAAGCGACAGCTGCTGTGGCTGGACACGGGCAGGATCGACACGTGCGTCGACCAGCCGTGCTGGTCCAACGCCGGCGAGGCCGAGGCCGTGGCCCGGCTGATGACGGCCCTGAAACCCCGTCCGCGGCCCCGGCGGGATGGCTACTGCGACGATCCGATCGCCATCCTCACGCCCTACCACGCCCAGCGGCGCAAGATCGAACGCGCGCTGGCCAGCCGAGGTGCCGCGCTCCGGGGTCAGGATCTGAGGGGCCTGGTGCACACCGTGGACTCGTTCCAGGGAAAGGAAGCGGACATCGTGCTGATCTCGCTGGTGCGCTCCCAGTGGCGCAAGTCCGAGCTGGGCAGCTTCGGACACCTGCTCAACGCCCAGCGGACCAACGTGATGCTCTCCCGCGCCCGCATGCTCCTGGTCCTGGTCGGCGACTACCGCCACTTCAAGCGGGCGAGTCAGCCCTTCTGGAAGGAGATCTGCCACAGCTTCGAGCTGGAGCAAGCCGTGCACCCGGCAGCCGACGTCCTCGGCAGAGGGGGATGGCGATGAGGAGTCGTGACGCGCTGGGCAACGAGATCTTCGTGTCGTGCAAGACCTTCACCGTGGAGGTGCGCGTGGCACCCGCGGATCAGCTGTCCTCCCTGGAGGGGCTGTTCTTGCAGGCGATCCACCGGGGGCAGACCAGCTTCAACGCGCTGGTCGACCTGTTCGGCATCGGTCCCCGTCCGACCCTGGACCTGCTGTTCGACCTGTGGCGGCAGTCGCTGGTGGTGCTCGACCTGGCCCGGGCCGAGATCGAGCTGGCACCGGCCGCGAGCCAGGCCATCCAGGATGGGCGCCTCGATCGGCTGTTCACCGCCGAGGAGAGCCCGCGGCCGGTGCAGCTGATGCAGGAGCAGCTCACCGGGCAGATCCTCCCGGCCGGGGGGCCCACCTCGCCCGGAAGTGCCGACCGGGTCGTGCCGTTCACCCGCGGCGTGGACGACCACCGCGAATCCCCGCACGGCGAGATCCTGAGGGCCCTGCGGGAGTCCTTCGAGCGGTCGCGGGAGCGTGAGAAGCGGCCCGTACGGATCCTCGGGGCGCACCTCAAGTTCGTCGGCGGCGAGGCCCCCCAGCGGGGTCCGGCCCGGCGCTGGTTGGCGCTCACCGTGGACCTGCAGGTCGACGAG
This sequence comes from uncultured Rickettsiales bacterium, assembly GCA_964639985.1. Taxonomy (GTDB): domain Bacteria; phylum Myxococcota_A; class UBA796; order UBA9615; family CAYRNR01; genus CAZXHG01. Next base: position 32,346 of record CAZXHG010000014.1, on the reverse strand, counting down.
GACTCCGGCCTGCTGACCTTCCGCATCGTCGAGCCGACGTCGCTCAACTCCCAGATCCGCGGCCAGCTCGAGCGAAAGCTGGAGGACATGGCGGACGAACGGCCCAACCAGGATTTCTTCAAGCGCCTCCGGGAGAAGGCCCGGGGCGTGGAGAGGACCCGCGTGGCCGACGCGGACGCGGCCAGCCGGATGCTCGCCGCAGAGCTCGAGAGCCTGGACAAGGTCGACGTGGGCACCCTGGTCGACCGCCACGAGGACTTCGCGGCCAGCAGCCGCGACGCGCTGTACGAGCTCAAGGAGGAGGTGGACACCCGTGTGAACACGCACATGGTGGTGGGGACCACGGAGATGCGCCAGCGGATCGACGCCTTGATCCGCCTGGCCCGCCACCAGATCGTGATGTGCTGTCCCCAGATCGATCACGACGTGTTCAACCGCCACTATCACGACCCGATCCGGGAGGCGCTGGCCGGCGGCAGATCCGTGTTCCTGCTGTGGGGGAGGAGGCCGGGCGAGAGCCTCGACCGGCGGTTGTGGAACGCGTTCGTCGACCTGCGGAGCTACGGCCGGGGCGACCTGTTCGTGGCAGAGCGCCCGGTGCAGACCGATGCCAGCTTCGTCGTGTGTGACGGCGACCAGGTGCTGTGGACGAGCTTCCCCTTCCTCCAGGAGGAGAAGAGCCCGTTCGAGGAGCTGGGCATCGGCCTCGAAGCGACCGACCGGACCACGGCGGTGTACCGCCTGCTGGACTGGAGCCGCGACTTCTACACCGACTGGCAGCACTCACGCCTGATCCTGGCCACGGCGCAGGACTTCGCCCCGTCGATCCACAGGCGGGAGGACGAAGAAGCGGACGACAGCGCCCGGTCGCTCCCCGAACCGCCGACGATCCCGCTCCCGCTGCAGGATCCCGAGGCGTTGCCGACCCTCGGCGAGACCTCCCTGGACCTGTGGCGGATGGACTGGCGGCGGTTCTCCGACGAGCTGAGTTCTGCGGTCGCGGCCATGGGTCCGAACTGCCAGATCGTGCGCGACGCCCAGCATCGCCAGTTCCTGTGGTCGGCGATCCGCGACTCACGGCGACGGCTGGTGATCGGCGACGAGTGGATCGACGTGGAGGTGATCAACGACCGGTTCTGCGCGGGAATCGAGAGATCCCTGAAGGCGAACCCGGAGCTCCAGGTGGCGCTGTGTTTCGCCCAGGAGCGCAAACCGAGGCAACCGGCCGGTGGAGGCGCCATCACGCTGCCCAAGGCCCGGCTGGAGGCGCTGCGAGATCGGCACCCCGACCGCATCCAGCTCGTGGTTCGGCGTACCCGCGCCCGCTTCGTGGTGTCCGACGACTCCGTGCTGATGTCGAGCTTCCCCTTGCTGGCCTCCGAGGGCGTGTACGCGGCCAAGACCCGCCGCCGCCTGCAGTACTCGGTGGGCCTGCTGCTGCGTCGCACCGGCCTCGCCCGGGACATCTGCGACCACCTGTCCGGCTCGATCGGGCTCAGGCTGGCCGTGGAGGACGCACCGGCGGAGCCCGATTCGCCGCCCCCGCCTCCGGATCCGATCGTGCGGAGCACCCTGGTCCAGGAGCTGTTGAACCTGCTGATCCGGACGGACACGGATCGCCCGGGCGCGATCGAGTCCATCCGCGAGTGGTTCGAGCAGCTCGGCGGCATGGAGGACGCCTGGGCCGCGCTGGACGACCTCGGGTTCGTGGAAGCGCCCGATGACCTGATGGAACGCGCCGTGCACGCGGTGCTGTCGATGATGCCCGCGGGGGCCGAAGCCAGCCCCGAATTCGCACGCTGGGCCGGCTACCTGGCGGCCGGGGCCTGGCGACAGGGACGCTCGTTCGAGGCCGCCCTGTGGTCCGCTGGCGTGCCCGACGAGGATCGAGCGGTTCAGGACCTGCCCCCGGCATGGCTGATCCAGGTGGCGGCCCTGTGGGATCGACCCGCGCTGCTGTCCTCGGTGCTCTACGACGTGGCCATCGCCGAACCGGAGAACCCCGGCGAACGCAGGGCACACGCGGCCGCCTGCATCGCCGCCGCGCTGGTCCACGGCGATCCCCGGGCAGCGGAGCTGTTGCGCGACATCCGGTCGTGGCTGGACGAGCCGCTGAGGAGCTGGGTCGAGGCGGCGAGGGTGTACTGGGAGGAGATGCTCAGGCCCCTCGCCATGGACACGCTGCGCGCCGCGCAGGATCGGGAGAGCGCGTTGAGACGCGCGGACGAGGCGCGCCTGAACCTCGTCACGGCGGTCGAGCGAGTGGAGCAGATGCGACCCGACTTCGCGCTGGGGTACCGCGTGATGTGGCCGTACATGTTCTCGGCAAGGGGTACCCTGGGCCAGATCCTGAGCAGCGCCCGCCAGGGCGACCCCACCATCACCCAGCGCTGGCTCGAGGCGATCACGCCGGACGGAGAACACGAGTTCGACTGGAACGAGGCGCTGGGAGCGTTCCTGGACGAAGAGACCGACCTGGCCACGCACGGGACGCAGTTCGCCGGCGTGAACGTGGTGGCAAACCGGCGCACCAACTGCGTCAGCCGACTGCAGCTGGTCGTGCGTCCCGCGAGGATCTGGCTGCGGGAGATCCCGGGAGACGCGACGATCAGCGATCCCCGGTTCCACGCCGCCATGCTGGATCTCCTGCGGGCCCTGCAGCCCACCTGGGATTCCATGGAGCGCCTCGTCGAACGGCTCGAGGCCGAGCAGTCCCACGACTCGTTGCTGCTACGCCGCATGCTCGACGACATGCAACCCCTGCGCATCCTGGGGGCATCATGAAGACCCTCTCCAAGCGGTTCTGCACAGTCTGGCCCGAACGCTGGAAGTACCCCGACCTGTGGATCGCCCTGTGTGCCCAGCCCGATCCGGCCGACCTGCCCGCCGGCCTGGTCGCGCGGGCCATGGCTCGGTATGCGCTCGAGCACCCCTCCCCTACCGACGTGTTCGGGGAGTTGCTGCGGCGAGGCGAGTTCGCCGCGGCCGAGGCGCTTCGAGTGCACGATGCGTTCGTCAACGCCCTCCAACCGGAGGATGACGAGATCCTGGGGCGCGAACTCGCCGACGCGCGTTCGCGAGCCATCGAGGCCGCCCGGGAGCGGGCCTGGCAGATCGAGCAGCAGGCGCGCGAGATCGCGCTGCCCGACGCCGCCCTCGGCGAGCAGCTGTCGCGCTCCCTGGCCGAGGTCTCCGAGAGCGCTGAACGGTGCAAGCGAACCCTGGACGTGGCCGCCGCGGAGGTGGCCGAGGCCAGGCGGAACCGAACCGAGGAGCTGGAGGGCCGCCTGGAGACCCGTACCTCGACCGACGAGACGGACATCACGTCGACGGCGTGGTTCGAAGGGGTCCGACGATGTCTTCGTTCGGGTGACCTCGACGTGGCCGGGGCCCTGCTGGAGCGCGGCCCCGCAGCCCAGCCCGCCATGGGCAGCAAGGCGATCCCGCTCCGGGATCCCTGGCCAGCGTCCTACGACCTCGACGAGGCGTACGCGTGGTTCACCGGCCGCGGTGGCAGCGTGGACCGGGGCTTCCTGACCCGGTGGCAGATGCGGGACGGCGACGACGACGCCGTAGCGATGATCGCCGCGCTCGCGCCAGCGGTGGGCGATCCACAGGGGTGGTCCGGGCCCGACGTGTCCGGCCTCGGCACGGCGCTGGAGCGTTTCCTGGGCTGTCCCCCGCAGCCCCCTGTCGAGGCCCGGCGCGATGAGTGTGGATTCTGGGTGCGACTGCGTGGCCTGGACCTCTCGATCCTGCCAGCCCTGCGGGCAGCGTTCGGCGAGGACGGGCTCCCGCTGCTGGTGCCGACGGCGGGTGTGGTCCACGCCGATCAGCTCGGCGACCACCCGATCGTGCTGGCGTTGCAGGGCACGACCCGGACCGCGCTGCCCCGCCGCGCCCTGCCCCTGCAGCTGGAGGACCTCTATCGCCTGGTGCGCGATCCCCATCGTTCGGTCAACTTCCTGCGCGTCCTGGGAAGCTGGCTGCCGGTCGACCTGGCCATCCCCGAACGAGGCGGGTACCCGCTCCAACCCGCGCCCTTCGGCGAGGTGCGGGAGACCGTGCGGGCGCTCGCCGATGCGCTCGGGGTCAGGTTCGACCGCGAGCACTACCTCGACCGGCTGGTCTACCTGGCGGGATTTCGTCCGGCCATCGCCACCCGGCTACTCCGCTGGATCCTGGTGCACTCGTCCCAGGCGGTCCGGCCCCGCAGGGTGTTCATCGACCGGGCCCAGATCGACACGACATGGAAGGACGAGGTGTTCCAGGAGGGGGCGGTCGAACAGCTGCTGGAACAGCTGTCCGCCACCGCGCGCCGCGTGCTCGGCGCGGTGTTCTTCGCGCGCGGTCAGGACCTGGACGCGAGCGAGCCGGTGACCCACGGCGACGTCGAGGTCGCGCTCGAGCTGGCCGAGGTCGAGCTTCCCGGAGAGGACCTGGCCACTGCACTGACGCAGCTCGTCGCGGACGGCTATCTCCAGCAGGCCGCTGATGGCAGCCTGGCTCCCGCCGCCGGCGGCGTCGGCCGCCTGCTCGCCTCCGCGCTGTCCGACCCGGCGGACTGGTAGCCCGATGTCCGCTGCGGGTGGAGCCGATCCTGGTGGTGGCCGCAGCGCTCACCTCACCGGCGACGCGAGGGGTTGACGACGAGGGGTAGGGCCTCGAACAGCGCCCGGATGAACCGCCGGTGTTCCGCCCAGTGCAGGCCCCGGGCCTCGTCGTCGCCTCCGCGGTCGTCCCTGACCGTGGGGATGTGCACGAACAGCACGGTCTGCGACGCAGTCCCACGACTCCAGACCGCGTGCATGGACCGGTAGTACAGGTAGTTGCACAGGTACCGCCCCGCATCCTCCGATCGCCGCACCGGCACCCCGCGGCCGCTCAAGGTGGCCACGACGTGGTCCACCGGGAAGCGCGTGACCAGCGTGGCCAGTGCGCCTTCGACGATGGCGACGGAACGGGGGTGTTCTCCCTGGGCGTCCTCGGCATCCGCGTCACACTCGTTGGCAGCCACGGCCTCGAACCTGAATCGATCGGCCCTGCCCGCGACGCCCAGGTGGATGGCCAGATCGAACGGCTCGCGGAGGAGGTCCGAGGTCACCCAGCGGTCGCAGAACCGCCACGAGGTGGACAGGATCGCCCGGCGAAGTGTGATGCCGCGAAGGCATGGCTCGTCGTGGCCCAGGGAGCGCACGAGCCTCTCACTGGGGTTGTCGTCCACCCCCGGGAACGGGCCGAATCCGGTCAGCAGGACGCGCATCGATCAGACCTTGTAGAGCCGGGCGTGCCCGGTCCGTGTGTCGGTCTTCCACATCCCGCGGACGAAGCGCCCGCGAACGTCCGTGCCGCCTCGGATCACCATCGGCTCGCAGGTCGGCCCGCGCAGCAGGCGGGTCTCGGTGAGCTCCACCCGGTGCTGGCGGTACTCCCATCGTCCCTCGACCGCCCAGACCACCCAGGGCAGGGTGTCGGTGTCCGGGTCCGCGGGGCCTTCGCGCAGGATGACGCCCTTGACCACGCCGTCTGGATCGGGCCATAGCTTCGCCAGCGCGTAGGTCCAGGTCTTGCCCAGGCGGATCTGCCCCGCCCACGTGCCCACGCGCCAGTGGTCGTTGAGGTCCACGAAGTAGGCCTCGAGCTCGCCCTTCTCCTCGTGCTCGATGCGCATGGGCACGAACGAGGTGGTGGACACGGCCGAGAATGCGCCGAAGCGGACCTTGCCGTCCTTGCGGGATCGGACCTCCCAGGTGCCCTCCATCTCGCCCTCGCCCAGCAAGGCCCCCTGGTACCCCACGACCCAGCCCATGTTCTCGTGCAGATATCGCTTCTCCCACACGAGCTGATCGTTGTCGTCCACGTCCAGCGTGCCGGCGAGGGACGCGTGCAGGGCCGTCACGTCGTCGGACACGTACTTGTGGCCCCACTTGGGGTTCAGCGGCTCCAGGGAGTACCCGGTGAATTCCTCGTCGGATTCGGGGATCACGACGATGTTGAAGTACGTCCGCCGGCGGTACTGGCTGTACCAGCCCTGCCAGGGACCGGCCACGCGGTACAGGGACGGCAGCTGTCGCTGTTCCAGGGGGATGTCGATCGGCGTGAGCAGCGCGCGCTCGGCGTCGATCAGCTGGTGGATCTCCTCGAGGATCAGGCCCGGAACCCATCGCTGCTGGGCCGCGTAGTCGGCGTGATGCGGGGCGGACTCGCGAAGGAGCCGGGCGAGCACCTCGTTCGATTCCGTTCGGTCCTGGGCTTCGTACCCGTCGAGATCGAGGGCCACGCGAGGGCTCGCCGACGCTGCGCCGTCCGCCGGCTCGCTGGATGCGGCCGATCTGGACCGCGGCGCCATCTCGCGCTCGAGGGAGGCAGCCTCGTCCGCGGGGATGCGCAGCTGCACGCGGTGGGTCTCGAGAATCTCCCGTTCCGGTGCCGTGATGACGCCGTCAGCCCAGGCCAGCCTCAGCAGCTGGCAGAACGCCTGCCGCTGGGACGGGTTCAGCTCGCTGATGCGGTCGTCCTCCAGCAGCGCCCGATCCGGCTCGGGGAGCTGGTTGAACGTGAACGGGATGTAGGGACTGAGCGTCGGGTCGAGCAGGACCGTGGACCCGGTCGTGAACATTCCCGGGAGGAGCTCCGTGGAGGAGGCCTCGGGAGCCTTGTACCCGCCCATGTGCACGACGAACTCGAAGAAGACCCCTTCGGCCGTGGGTTCGGCCTTGCGGATCTCGGCGAGCTTGTACTGGTGCAGCACTTCGAAGTACTCGATGACCTCCACGAGCGCGGGTTCCAGGGATCCGTTGAGCAGCCCGTAGTACGCCTCCGGCAACGGCTTCTCCGGGTGCATCTCGTTGTAGTGCTTGTACCGCGTGATGGCCTCGACGAGTGCATCCCAGAAATGGAGGGTGGAGACCTTGCGCTGGTACTGGGCGTGCCGTGTCAGGTACCCGCACAGGTCGCCGACGCCCATCTCCAGCGCCTCGTCCAGGCGCTTGCCGTCCTCGACGAATCGCGCGGCCTCGGCCAGATCGGTCAGCTTGCGCGAGACATCCCGCGGCAAGGCTGTGTGGTCGTTGAGCCGGCTCATGTGTCGCAACACCTTGGCCCACCTGCCAGGGGACAGCGCCTGTTGCGAGTACCGCAGGAGCAACCGCTCGGTGGTCTTGTCCCGTTCGTGGAAGGCTCGATACTCGGCACACGCGATGCACGCGAGGTAGATCAGCGAGCTGCTGCCGAAGTCGAGCAACTGCTTGTGCCTCGCTCGGGCGTCGGACAGCGGCAGCAGCTCGACGTATCCCTGGCGGATCAGGTTGGGGTAGCTCTGGATGATCTTGTCGGATCGGGATGGCACGTATCCCTCCTGGCCCGGCGGCTGTCGCCCACACCGACCGCATGGCCACGCCGCTGTTGCATCCTACCCCGAGTGGGAGGTCCCGGATCTCGTCACTCCACGAGCGACCACAGCACGGACCGCGCGTCGAAGTCGAGGGTCGCGCCCTGGGTTGGCCGCGACTGCTCGCAGTGGAGCGCCAGGGGCTGGTCCGCATGAAAGACCCTCTCGGTGCCGGTGACGAGTTCCTCGACGATCCGATCCCACGCCCCGGGTGCGGGCATCGGGTACCCTGCTGCGGCACGGGAGGAGCCCGGCCGGTGCGGACGTTGGGCGTGCCCCGATCCGGGCGCGATCCGCGCTTGACCCACCCGCTGGGGGGGCGCAACATCGCGACCGTCGTCCTCGACAGCGCCCGTGAGACCCGGGCGGAAGGAGCGTCATCGTGGGTGGTTTCTTCGGCATCACCGCGCAACACGACTGCATCGCGGACCTGCTCTTCGGCACCGACTACCACTCGCACCTGGGCACGCGCCGGGGCGGGCTGGTGGTGCGCGACGGGGATGGGTTCACCCGGTCGATCCACGACATCTCCAACACCCAGTTCCGCTCCAAGTTCGAGCCGGAGCTGTCCCGGTTCAGCGGGACCATGGGCCTGGGGGTGATCAGCGATCACGAGCCCCAGCCGCTGATCATCGCATCGCACCTGGGCATGTACGCCATCGTCACGGTGTCCAAGATCAACAACCTGGAGCGGCTGGCGTCCGAGGCGTTCAAGCTGCGGCCGACCCACTTCACCGAGGTCAGCAGCATCGGGTTCAATCCCACGGAGATGGTCGCGGCGCTGATCAACCAGGAGCGCACGTTCGAGGAGGGGATCCAGCGGGCCATGGAGGCGATCGACGGGTCGTGCTCGCTGCTGCTGATGACCGAGGACGCGATCTACGCGGGCCGCGACCGGCTGGGGCGCACGCCGATCACCATCGGGACCAAGGACGGGGCGTTCGCGGCCGCGCTGGAGAGCTGCGCGCTGCCCAACGTGGGCTTTGCCGTGGACCGGCAGCTGGGCCCGGGCGAGGTGGTGCGGATCACGGCCGAGGGCGTGGAGCAGGTGGTGCCGGCCGGGGACCACATGCAGATCTGCACGTTCCTGTGGATCTACTACGGCTACCCCGCGTCGTCGTACGAGGGGATCAACGCCGAGGCCGCGCGCAACCGCTGCGGCATGGCCCTGGCGCGGCGGGACGACGTGGACGCGGACTTCGTGGCCGGGATCCCGGACTCGGGCATCGGCCACGCCATCGGGTACGCGGCCGGGGCCGGGATGCCGTACCGCCGGCCGTTCGTGAAGTACACGCCCACCTGGCCGCGCAGCTTCATGCCCCAGGACCAGCGGGTGCGCGATCTGGTGGCCAAGATGAAGCTGATCCCGGTGCCGGAGCTGATCGACGGCAACCGCATCATGTTCTGCGAGGACTCGATCGTGCGCGGGACCCAGCTGCGGGACATCATCCGGCGGCTGTACCACTACGGCGCCAAGGAGCTGCACATGCGCGCGGCGTGCCCGCCGCTGGTGCATTCGTGCAAGTTCCTCAACTTCTCCCAGTCCAAGTCCGAGATGGACCTGGCCGCGCGCAAGGCGATCCTGGACATCGACGGGGCGTTCGACAGCCACCTGGAGGAGTTCACGGATCACACCACCGACCGCCACGCGGCCATGGTCGACCACATCGGCGAGCAGCTCGGCCTGACCACCCTGCGCTACCAGCGCCTCGACGACATGGTCGAGGCCGTGGGCATGCCGCGCGACCACGTGTGCACGTACTGCTGGACCGGGGAGGAGCGGCACCGGTAGGCAGTGCGGGCTGAGTGGAGGGGATCATGCGTGCCATGGGTCGGGCTGCCCGAGCGGGCGCTGATTCGCTCAGCCCACGGCGTCCAGGGCCGTGATCTTCTCGAGGTCTGCCGCCTCTTCCTGCTCCGCGTGGTAGAGGTCCCAGCGCAGCTGGAGGTTCATCCAGAATCCCGGACTCGTTCCGAAGTACCTGGCGAGGCGAAGGGCCGTGCGCGGGGTCATCCCCCGCTTGCCGCGAATCAACTCGTTGACCCGCTGATACGGCACACGGATCCCCTGGGCGAACTCCCGCTGGGTCAGGCCCATCGGCCCGAGGAAATCCTCCAGCAGCATCACCCCCGGGTGTGTCGGGGTACGGTGTGTGGGAATCCTGACCATCGCCTCGTCCTTCCCTGGCTCAGTGGTAGTCCACGATCTCGACGCTGTCCGGACCCGCGTCCGTCCACTCGCACCGAATCCGGTGTTGCCAACGCAGTCGGTTGCCAGACCGCCTATCCCGATCGCCGGGAAGCGCCTCGAACCGGGTGACCGGACCCCCCTCAGAAATCCTCCTCGACCTGAGCCAGCACGTAGGCGGTGGCCGGGCAGATCTCGGAGACCGGGGCCTCGTCGAGGCCGGTGGGTTCGTCCACGCCGTCGCAGTCCTGCCACACCAGGTCCAGGGCGTTGCCCTGGTAGGTGTTGCCCGACAGCTGGGCCGAGGTGCCATCCAGCAGCACGGCGATGCGGGCGGCGTCCTGGAAGGTGTTGTCCTGCAGCAGCAGGTTGTCGCGGGTCACGCCGTTCGTGACCACCACGGCGTCGGCGAACTCCAGCTGGCTGCCGCCGTGCAGGGTGGTGGACGTCACCTGGAACGCCCCCCCGCCCTCCAGCCACAGGGCCGCCAGCTCCTGGTCGGACAGCTCGCTGCCGGAGAGGGTCAGGATCGGGGTCTCCCGGGTAGCCAGCAGGCCCACACCGCCGCCCAGGGTGTCGTCGGCCTGGACCCCGGCCACGGTGAGCCCGGACAGGGTGGTCTCCCCACCCAGCAGGACCCCGCCGGCGAACAGGCTGTCCTCGATCCGGCAGCCATCGCACTGGAGCACCGACAGGTCGCCCTGGATGTGGAAGCCCGGTCCCTGGGTGGACGACAGGGTCAGGTTCGAGCCCACGAGCCGCCCGCCACCGTCCACCACCAGGCCGGTGGCGGTGGTCGACGCGTCCGGGCGCTGCGTGTCCGAGACCAGGACGTCGCTGAATTCGGCCAGGGCGTCGTCGCTGATCAGCACAGCCACGCCCTGGGTGCCCTCCACCACGCTGTTCGTGACGTCGAGGGTGGCGGACGACTGGGCCGCGATGCCGTACCCGATGGTGCCGTCGGCCAGGCCGGTCGTGTCGCGCACCACCGTGTCGACCAGGCTCACCGCGCTGGCGAGGCTGGCCACGCCCACGCCTGCCCCGGCGTTGCCTTCCACCACGGTCTGCTCGGCGTACAGGCTGGCGCCGCCGCCCACGCCGAGGCCCATGGCGCCATTGCCAGCGGGTGACTCCGCGGTGCCGAGCACCTCCACGCCGTACAGCTCCGCGCTGGACCCCTCGCCCCCCACGTAGATGCCACGCTCCGTGTTGCCCTCGATCACGGTACCGTCGAGCACGATCGAGCCGCCCAGCTGCACGCTCACGCCGCGGCCGAACGTGCCGTCGTCCTGGACCAGGGTGTCGCGGATCGCGCCCCCGGTCATGGTCATCTGGGTGCCGCTGTCGTTGACCAGCACGCCCACGCTGCGGTTGCGCTCCACGATGCAGTCCGTGGCCTCGATCAGCCCGCCGTCCTGCACGATGATGCCGATCCCGTAGGCCCCGCTCAGGTCGGGGAGGTTGTCGTGGATGACCACGGAGTCCAGGGACACGCGGCTCGCGCCGCCGTCCACGAACACGCCGAACTGCTGGTTGTCGTCGATCTCCGCGTGCTCGAGCCGCAGGTAGCCCGAGTTCACGGCCACGGCGCCAAAGGTCGAGTTGGTGATCCGGACCCCGGACACCCGAACCTCGTTGCACAGGTCCAGGCCGGCGTCGAGGTGGATGCCACCCATCTCGCCGTCGTCGCCGTCGATGATCACCAGGTCGCTGCAACGGCCCGCCAGGTACACGGAGCGGTGGCTGTCGTCCAGCACCAGGTACTCGTCATAGGTGCCCGCGGCGATGGCCACCATGCCGCCGCCCGCGTCCCCGGCCGCGTCCGCGCCCTGCTGGATGGAGTCGAACGGCGCGGCCTCGGTGCCGTCACCGCCGGAGGCGGCCGCGACATCCACGTACACGGTCTCGTGATCCAGGGGCAGGTTGCCCCACGTGCCCTCGCCGCAGTCACCGGGATTGCACGACCAGACCTCGTCCTCCTGGCCGTCGCAGTCGTTGTCGATCCCGTCGCAGATCTCCCGCGCGCCAGGGTGGATGAAGGGGTCGGTGTCATCGCAATCGGCCGCGCCCCCGTACCCGTCCCCATCAGCATCCCAGGTCTCGGGGTAGTCGTCGGACAGGCAGCTGACGAACACCACGAGCAGGCCGATGGCCAGGGCGGGGAGCAGGATGCGGCTCGGGCGGTAGCGTGGCTGGCTGTCTCGGGTCTGCACCGGGGGGCCCCTCCGGAATCCGGTGACCGATAGCGTACCACGCACCGGGGCCTGCGCCGGGTGTCTGTGGTGCTCAGTGGTGAGTCGGTAGAAGCCGATCTCGACCTCGAACCCATCCGCGGGGGCACACCCGCTTCCGATCCGCCAATCTGCCGTAGAATGTCCGTGGGTCGTCCACGAGGCAGGTATCGGGGGAGAGCCATGGGGCAGCCACATCGTGCGTTCGATGTCATCGGGGCAGTCGCCCTGGTCCTGCTGGTGGGTCGACCCGCCGACGGCGCGGATCGAGATCTCGCGACATCGGATGCGTCGTTCCTCGGCGAGGCAGCGGGAGATCAGGCCGGGTATGCACTGACGATGTGTGGCGACGTGGACGGGGACGGGTTCGATGACCTGCTCGTCGCGGCGCCGTTCAACGACGATGTGGGTGCGGATGCGGGCAAGGTGTACCTCGTCCTCGGCGAGTGGCTCGGCTGGGGTACGGGGGTGTCGCTCGCAGACGCGGATGCCTCACTCACCGGATCGGCCGCCGGAGACGAGGCTGGCGCCTCCTTGGGCTCCGGGGACATCAACGCGGACGGCTACGACGACGTCGTGATCGGGGCGCCGGGGAACGATGCTGGGTACAACCAGAGCGGGACCGTGTACCTGCTGTACGGCTCAGCCCAGGTCGACGGCGCAGACCTGTCGCTGGATGCGGCCGATGCATGGATCACGGCCGGTGCGGGCGGGGTCGGCTCCCTGGGTGCGGCCGTGGCCGTCTCGCCCGATATCGACGGCGACGGCATCGACGATCTCGTGCTGGGCGCTCCCAGCTCGACCGTGGCAGCGGACTCCGATGGTCAGGTATTCGTCTTCTACGGCAGTACGCAGCAGTGGCTGGGGCTCCTGGACGTGGAATCGGCTGACGCATCGTTCGCGGGCGAGTCCGAGCTGTCCATGGCCGGCGAGGCCCTGTCCGCGGGAGGTGATCTCGATGGCGACGGTCTGGCGGACCTGCTGGTCGGGGCCCCCCGCTACCCGTACGGCGACCAGACGGGCAAGACATACCTCCTCGGTTCAAGCACGACCTCCTACCTGTACGGGGCCGGGCTCGGAGCTTCCAGCGCGTCCTTCGTTGGCGAGGACGCGCTCGACAAGGCCGGCGCGTCACTGGCCATGCTGGGTGACGTGGACGGCGACCTGCTGGGAGACTTCCTGGTCGGCGCCCACGGCAACGCTGAGGCCGGTGGACAGGGAGCCGGCAAGGTCTATCTGCTCCTGGGAGCTTCTGGCCCCTGGGCACCCGACCAGACGATCGCGGTGGCCGACACCTCGTTCGTACCTGTGGAGTCGGACACCAAGCTCGGCTGGGACGTGGCTGGCGGTGGTGATGTCAACGGCGACGGCCTGACCGACTTCCTCCTGGGGGCCCCCACAGAGGTCGCCAATACCGACCCGGGGTGGGCTCACCTCTTCCTGGGCCGAAGCGCGGGCTGGGGAACCTCTTCGTCGGTACAGAACGCCGACACGCGCTTCGTGGGCGAAGGCGCCAGCGACGTGGCGGGAGCCGTACTGGCGCTCGACGGCGACCTGAACGGCGACGGAATCGACGACGTGGTGATCTCGGCCCACGCGAACGACGATGCCGGTGTGGACGCCGGCAAGGTCTACGTCGTGCTCGGCGAAGCCTGTCTGGGCACGGACGCGGATGGGGACGGGTGGACCGACTGCGAAGGTGATTGCGACGACGGCGACGCGGCCCTCGGCCCGGAGGACGCGGATGGGGACGGCTTCACTCCCTGTGGAGGGGACTGCGACGACTCCGACGACACGATCCACCCGGGGGCTCCCGAGATCTGCGACGGCATCTGGGACAACGACTGCGACGGTTTCACCCTGACGTGGGACATGGACTCGGACGGGGACGGGTGGACGTCGTGCCAGGGCGACTGCGACGACACCGACGACACGCTCTACCCCGAGGATCGCGACGGGGATGGGGTAGAGGCCTGCGACGACGACTGTGACGACACAGATCCGACCACTCACCCTGGCGCTGCCGAGGTCTGCGATGGAGCAGACAACGATTGCGACGGTGAGCTGCCTGCCGACGAGACCGACGACGACCAGGATGGGTGGGCTTCATGTGAGGGCGACTGCGACGACTCGTCACCCGCCGCCCACCCCGATGCGGACGAGGTCTGCGATGGGATCGACAACGACTGCGATGGGACCACCGATGACGTGGACGCGGATCAGGACGGATTCCTCCACCAGGATTGCGGGGGAGCGGACTGCGACGACCAGGACGACGCCGTCCACCCGGACGCCGACGAACTCTGCGACGACAGCGTGGACAACGACTGCGACGGTGGCGTGGACGGTGAGGACACGGACTGTGTCGACGGGGACGACGACACCACCACCGAGGATGATGACGATGACGTCGTGGCAGATGACGACACCGCACCAGCCCAACAACAAGGGTGCGGGTGCGGGCAGGCTGCGGGAACGTCCACCAGCCTGCGCTCGGCGGCCGGATGGGGCATGCTGGTTCTGCTGGCGCTCTGGCTGGCGCGATCTCGAGGCGCAGCCGGGTAAACAGGTGACGAGGGCCACGGATGGGTGACGACACCGCTTCAGGAGCGGAGCTACCGCTCTCCCCGGGCACGGACATCGACGGATGGACGGTGGTCGGCGTCCGCGTGGTGGACGGCCGCGGTACGGCCGTACTCACCCTGCGCCCACCCGAGGAGGACGGACCGCTCCTGGAGGTGCTGGTCAGGCGGCGGGTCGATCCATCGGTCTACGCTGCAGCCACGGAACGGCACTTCCTCGCCTATCGGTCGCTCGATGGGTCCGGCTACCCAGAGGTACCGGGCGAAACCCAGCAGCGATTGCTCGAACTGATCGAGGGGAACGAGGTCCATCGCGATCCTGTCTGCGTATGGCCCCGGACGTTCGACATGCCCGCCGAGCCGACCCTGTTCCTGGTGCCCGGGCACATCGGGAATCCCCTGGACATGGGGCAGCGGGCAATCTCGCTGCTCGGTCGCGTGAGCACCGTGTTCGTGGAAGCGGACCACGAGGACGAGGCCGCGGACATGTTGAGGAGCCTGAACATCGACCCACGGCTCAAGTCGATCGTGGGCCTGCGCATGAAGACACATCGGAACGTCAAGGCCCAGGCGATGCTCGGCGAGTTGATGAAGCGCGCGGAGTCCTGCTGCGTCTTCGGTGTCGGCGAGGGCACGCCTGCGGTCTGCGATCCCGGCTCGGACCTCGTGGCCGAGGCCGCACGGATCGGCATGACCGTGCGCTCGGTGGGGGGAGCCTCGTCGCTGACCACGGCGCTGATGCGGCTGGACACGGACCTGCGGGAGTTCACCAGCTTGGGACGGCTGGAGCACGTCGAGGATCTCGACCGCATCCTCGGCAGGATCCGTGCGGGCCAGCGGATCCCCGTGGTGATCATGGCGGATGGACGGTCGCTCAAGGCGTTCCTGGAGCGCCTGCTCGCTGCCGCGGACTGGTACCGGGGCACGGTTCTCGCGGAGTTGACCGCCACGGACGAGCAAACCATCCCCCTGGAAATCCCACCTCGAATACCGGACGCGGTGCGTTCGCTGCCGGAGGACACGCGGATCATCCTGGTCCTGGAACCCGATCCCCGAAAGGGCGAGTCGGACATCCTATGGAAGCGGCCGGTCCGCTGGCTGACGAGACGATTCCTGGGGCGGAGACCGGGATAGAAGGCACGTCCAGACGCGAGATCCTGCTCACGCCGCCCGCGGCAGGTCCTTGAACACGTTCTCCCGGTGCCAGTCCCGGTGCTGCCGGGCGACTGGCGGCGCGCCATGCACGGGTCCCCTGAGAGGCCGACCGTGGTACCGGCCGAGGAAGGACTCGACGGCCTCGTCGCCGTGCAGCCGGCTGGACACGATCACGCGGCGGTCGTCGGTCAGCCCGATGGTGCCGATGTCCAGGGCGTCGTGGTGCAACGAGCACAGGCACATGCCGTTGCTGATCTCGTCCGGCCCACCGTGACTGTGCCACCGCACGTGCGCGGCCTGCAGGCTC
The DNA here is from genome assembly GCA_964639985.1 of uncultured Rickettsiales bacterium. Lineage (GTDB taxonomy): Bacteria > Myxococcota_A > UBA796 > UBA9615 > CAYRNR01 > CAZXHG01. Next base: position 16,493 of record CAZXHG010000014.1, on the reverse strand, counting down.
GTGGCCGGAAATCGGCCAGAAGTCCGAGGGTGGGGTGGTCAGGGCGCGGGTACGGGCTGGGCCAGCTCCATGACGCACGGGGCGAACTCGTCGCACTTCATCATCATGCACCCGGCGATGGCCTCGTGGATAGCCGGGTCGGTGCCGCAGCGGTCGTACAGGGCGTAGGTGGCCTCGAGGCGGGCGGGCTTGCCCTCGGGGGGGAGCTGCCAGAGGAGCTCCTGGATCGCGGGCTTGCACGAGCCGGTCTTGCGGCGCAGGAACGCGTCGCACAGGTCCGGGGCCAGGCGGGGGTCCCAGCGCTGGCCGACGGCCTCGCCGGTGCAGGCCGCGAACCGGGCGCACTCGTCCGCGGCCACGCAGCGGGCCACGTGCACGCGACACTCGCCGAACAGGACGCACGACTCGTACAGGGAGTACGGGGTGAACAGGGGCACGGAGTCGGGCGGACTGGACGGTGCCAAGGACAGGATGTCGTCCCGGCACTCGCCGCTCTTGCGCCGGGCCCAGGTCTCGCACACGGCCAGGTCCGGCAGCTCGGTGAGGCCGGGCGGAGCTGGGGTCGCGGCCGGGGCGATCCGGACCTCGGCCGCGCCCGGGGTGGGCTGGGGCCCGCAGGCCATCAGGGCGATGGGCAGCAAGACCAGCAGCAGGCCGTGGCGCGCGTTCTTCATGACCCCTCCTCGGGGGGCGGTGTGTACCCCGGGTGCCCCCCATCCTACGGCCTACTGTCCCGCCTGCCCATCGGGTACCCTGCGACGGCACCCGAGGAGCCCCGGGGAATCCAGGCCCCGGTCCCGGTGTCCCTCTAGCGTCTATAATCGGGCAGGGCTCGCCCTGTTCGACGCGCGCCCGGAGGGGATTCCGACATGGACGATTCGAAGCGCGTGTTCCGCCGGCTGGGCCTGGCGGTGGTGGGGATCGTGCTGCTGATCGTGGCGCTCGTGGTGTGGTCGCGGCTGCCCCACGTGCCATCGTGGGTGAAGTGGGGCGTGGTGCTGGAGGAGGCGCCCGAGGGCACGCCGGTGGCCGTGGCGTCGCTGTCGGCGCGCGAGCTGCGGCGGGGCTCGGTGGGCACGGTCGAGGTGGCCGTGGAGGCGGTGTACTCCGAGGGGCGGGCGCTGGACCGCAGCACGACGCCGCTGCGGCGATGCCGGGCCGAGCTGCAGCTGGTGGCCGCGGACGACGGGGTGGTGGAGCTGCCCACGGTGGACGGCTGGACCGGGTCGCCCGGGTTGCTGCAGGCCGAGGTGGAGCTGCCCGACGTGCCGGACGGGGACTACCTGCTGCGGGCCGTGGTGCACAGCCGGCTGGGCGAGGTCAGCGTGGACCTGCCCGTGGACCTGTACGCGCCCGCGCTGGTGCACCTGCTGACCGACCGGCCCATGTACCAGCCTGGCCAGGAGATCCGGTTTCGCGCCGTCACCTTCCGCGAGGGCGACCTGGTGCCCATCGAGGAGCGGCCCGGCAGGTTCAGCGTGATGTCGCCCGAAGGCGACCTGCTGCTGGACGAGCCCGTGCCCACCGGGGCGTTCGGCGTGGCCGCGGCCTCCTTCCCGCTGGCCGACTCGGCGCCCAACGGGTCGTACGTGATCCGCTACCGCAGCGGCACGGCCGACGACACGGTGCGCGTGCAGGTGTCGCCGTTCCGCCTGCCCGTGCTCGAGGTGAAGGCGCGCACGGACCGGACCTGGTACGCGGTGGGCGAGCAGCCCACGATCCGTGGCTCGGTGCTGTACCGCAGCGGCGCACCGGTGGCCGACGCCCTGGTCTCGCTGGACCTCACTCCCCTGAGCGAGGACGGCAGCCGGGCGTGGCCCCCGCCCCGGGACTGGTTCGAGGTCGAGGCGGTGCGTACGGACGACCGCGGCGCGTTCTCGGTCACCCTGGCCGAGATCCCGGACGACCTGCACGACCCGGCCCGGGTCCTGGCCCGGGTCCTGGCCACGGCGCCGTCCGGGCAGCGGGTGAGCGGGTCGACCACGATGAAGCTGTCGCCCACGCCGGTGGTGGCCCACGTGGAGACCGAGCTGAGCGACGGGCTGGTGCCGGACTTCAACAACCGCGTGTACGTGCGCGTGACCACGCCGGACGGCGCGCCCCTGCCCGGGGCCACGGTGCGGGTGTCCCGGGCCTGGGATCCCGACGACGAGGGCGTGACCGAGGTGGCGGACGAGGACGCGGTCGCGGCCGTGCAGCTGGATCCGGGCCAGCCCGTGTCCGTGATCGTGCCGCCCGCGCCCTACCGGCCCGCGCCGCGGTCCGAGACGGCGCACGTGCGGCGCAGCGGCGTGACGGACCTGTTCGCCAGCGGCCCGGTGTCCGTGGACGAGAATGTGGTGCTCGACGGCTGGGACGCCCGGCTCGAGCACTGCGCGTGGCTGGTGGACAGGCCCCAACGCCGCAGCGGAGCCCACGTGACGCGGCGCGTGGGCGTGGCCGTGGCCCCCACCGGCACGGTGACGCGCGTGGTGCACGAGGGCTCGGACGTGGACCGCTGCATCGAGGACACGCTGCGCTCCCTGCGCGGCCCCACCGGCGGGCAGCACCTGTACAGCATCGCCTGGACCGTGCAGGCCCCGGAGGGCGGCGTGCTGGAGACCGAGGACCTGACCGGAGTACCCCAGGTGCCCGAGGGCCTCCGCCAGGAGGTGGACGCGGCCCGACGCCGGGCCCGCGCCTGCATCGCCGAACACGACAGCAGCGATCCGCTGCCCGAGTTCCTGCACTGGACCGTGGTCGAGGGCGATCAGCGCGTGCACACGTCGTGGCAGCGGGACGGAACCGCGGCCGGGGCCTGGCAGGCCCGGGAGATGGTCTGCGTACGCGAGGCATTCCAGGGCATGCGGCTGCCCCGGGAGCAGGAGCGGGCCAGCGAGGGGGTGGTCCGGCTGCTGGTGCGGGCCGACCCGTCCAGCGAGGCGACCCGGCCCAGCGCCACGGTCCGCACCGCGTACGAGCTGAACGTGGCCGTGGAGGTCGAGGACCAGGCCCTGGGCGAGACCACGGTGGTGCTCGACCCGGGCCGGGTCCCCACCCTGCGGCTGCGGCCCGAGCGGGCGATCCTGGGGCCGGGCGAGGAGCTGGTGATCCAGGTGCTGCGTGGCCCCAGCTTCCATGCCGAGCTGCCCGGGCCCGACGCCGAGATCTTCCTGCAGCAGGGCGGCCGCGACGTGCAGCCGCTGCAGTGGGATCCCGAGGAGCGGGTGCTCCGCGGCACCATCCCGGACGATCCGTCCGTGCACGGCCTGCTCACCGTGCAGCTGCTGGCCACCCGGGCCGTGCTGCTGGTGCCGCGCCAGGACTCCCTCGAGCTGGCCCTGTCCTCGGATCGGCCCCAGTATCGGCCGGGCGAGACCGCCACCCTCGGCGTGCAGACCACGGCCGGCGGCGCGGCCAGCCCGGCCGCGGTCAGCCTGCTGGGCGTGGACGAGGCCCTGGGCCAGCTCACGGCCCTGCCCGGGCCCGACGAGATGGGCCGGGTCACGATCCGCGCCACCAGCCGCGGCGCCGCGTTCGGCGAGTTCGACGCCGAGGACCTGCTGATGGGCAGGGTGAGGGGCGCGAACGCCTCCCTGGCCGCCCTGCAGCGCATCCAGCAGATCCCGACCCTGGCCAGCGAGGAGCGCGTGGTCAGCGGCTACACCGAGGCCGCCTTCGACCCGGTGGTGCCGCTGACCGAGACCTTCTACGAGGTGCTGGCCGACGCCCAGCAACGGGTGACGGCCTGGGAGCAGGACGCGCCCGAGGGCGAGCTGATGACCGCCGCGCGCATGGCCGGGCTGTGGGCCGAGATGCTGCGCGAGCGGCGCAGGGCCGACCTGCCGTGCGGCGACGCCTATGGCATGGACCTGGAGCTGATCCGGCTGCCATCCGACCTGCTCGCGCTGACCGATCCGCGGCTGCTGGTCACGGACGCCAGCCGGCTGCCCGAGGACGTGGAGAACTGGGGCCGGTTCGTGCGGGAGGTGTCGCCATGACGCGCACAGCGATGGTCTCGATCGGTGCGGTGCTGGTCTGCGCGAGCCTGCTCGGGCCGGGCTGCGGTGGCGGGGTCAACGAGCTGGAGCTGGGGCCCATGGCGCTGCCCTGGGCCGACCACGGCGAGGCCGTGGCGCTGGCCGATTTCGCCGTCCCCGGCGCGTGGGAGGACATCGAGGTCTCCCGCCGGGTCGACAAACCACCCCCTGCCTGGGAAGAAGAGTGCGTGGCCCTGGACGAGGTCCGCCGGGACCAGCCCCTGTCCTACGCCGTGGTCCAGGTCACCCCGGACGGGATCCGGGTCTCGGGCCACCCCGTGGTCGACCTGGACGAAGGCCACGTGGACGACGGCCTCAAGCGGGGCACCATGATCTCCCCGCTGTACGACACCTTGCAGGCCCTGGCCGACAGCGCCAAGGCCTCGGCCGCGACCCACAGCTGCCCGTCCGACCAGTTTCCGGGCTCGTTCTCCGGCAAGCTGCTGCTGGCCGTGGACGCGCGCGTGCCGTTCAGCACGCTGCGCGAGGTGATGTACACCTGCGGCCAGGCCCAGTTCGGCGAGTTCTACTTCCTGGTCGACGACCCGGAGACCGGCGAGCAGGTGGAGTGGACCGCCGGCCGCCGTGGCGGCTTCCCGCCGCTGATGCTGACCATCGCCATCAACGGGGCCGGGTTCGTCGTGGCCGGCAACGACGACGTTGTGCTGCCCCCGGAGGAGACCCGCGACTGGAACACGCCCCGCCAGCCCACGCTGCCCTGCACGGGCGGCTGCGGGTCGGTGGAGGACTACGACTGGACCGGCCTGCAGCGGATCCTGGTGCAGCTCAAGGAGCGCCACCCGGCCGAGGCCAACGCCATCGTGATCCCCGATCCCGGAGTCGGCGCGGACGTGCTGATCCGGTCCATGGACACCTGCCAGTGGGACGACACGGGCCGCTCGCTGTTCCCGTACGTGGTCGTGGCCGGAGGGGTGAACGGGCACGGATCACACGTATCTCCCCCCTCGACCGGATCGGGCAGGCAGCAGACCCTGCAGCTCGACCTGCACTCGACCGTGGCCGCGATCGCCAGCTCCCTGCCCGCCATCGGCGCGCCCAGGGCGAGCTCGGATTTCCTGGACGCCTTCGCTCCCGAAGAGGTCGTGGTGGTGCACGGGTCAGCCGCCGAGGCCCGCGCAAAGCACGGGGCCGGCCGGATGGAGCAGGGGCTGGCGGCGCTGATCGGCACGACCGGCGAAGGGTCCAGCGGGGATGCGGTGGCCGACCTGCTGATCAACCACAACGACGGCGGCGGCATGGACGCCGACCTGGACTCGATGCTCTCGCCCGCCACGAACGTGCACGGCAGGTCGGCGGGCCGGCGGAGCAGCCGCGATCCGATCGAGAGCCGCCCGGCCCCGGTGGACGAGCCCCCTCCCCCGCCCCAGGCCAGCCTGCGGTCGTGGTTCCCCGAGACGTTTGCCTTCGAGCCGCTGGTGATCACCGACGCGGACGGGCTGGCCAGCGTGGACGTGACCGTGCCCGACCAGCTCACCACCTGGCGGGTGCTGGGCCTGGCCCACGACCAGGCGGGCAGCCAGGCCGGCGACCTGCACACCTTCTCCTCCACCCTGCCCGCGTACGTGGAGGTGACCCCTCCCGAGGTGCTGCGCGTGGGCGACCGGCTGCGGCTGCCGCTGCAGGTGGTCAACAACTCGGCCGATCCCTACCAGGGCCGGCTGCAGGCCAGGGCGATCGGCGACAGCGCCCGCGGCCAGACCAGCGCCAGCGTGGACCTGACCGCCTACGCCAGCGACGTGCGCACCCTGCCGCTGGACGCGGTCTCTCCGGGCGTGGCCACGGTGGTGGCCACCCTGGGCGGGGAGGACGCTGTGCAGCGCAGCCTGCGGATCGTGCCCGCGGGCCGCCCCGAGGCGCGCAGCACGGGCGGGACCCTGGCCGCGCCGCGGTCGGTGGAGCTGCCCGCGCCCGACGGCTCGGACCCGGCGAGCGCGACCCTGGAGCTGGTGGTCTACCCCGGGCCCCTGGCCGTGGTGCGCGCGGAGATGGAGCAGGCGCCCGCCCGGGGTGGGGACCTGGCCGCGGTGGCCTATACCACCGCCCTGGTCGGCCGCGGCCAGCAGGTGGCGGCCCGCATGCAGGTGGAGGTGGATCCGGACCAGCTGCGGACCGACCGGCTGCGGGCCTACCAGCAGCTCGTGCGGCACACCCGCGCACCCTCCACCGCCCAGGCGCTGCTCGCCCTTCGCGGGGCAGCGCAGCTGGACGATCCCATGACCCGCGCCCTGTCCACGCGGCTGGCCACCCAGCTGGCCGACGCCCAGTCCCCGGACGGCTCGTTCGCCGTGGCCTGGGGCACCGGCGAGGTGTCCCTGGAGCGCGCGCTGGTGTTCACGGCCGAGGCCTCCTCCGCCTGCGACGAACTCGACGACCGGGTGGCGCGCCGGGCCGCCACCTTCGTGGCGCGCAACGCCCCGGCCGTGAAGGACCCGTACACCGCGTCTGTGCTGCTGGGCGCCAACCTGGTGGCCGAGCCGCAGCGCGCGGCCCTGCGCGAGCAGATCCTGGACGCGGTGGTGGAGCGGGAGGACGGCTCGAGGGTGGTACGGCCGACCGAGGCCTCGCAGCGCGAGGACGGTTCCCGCCCCGGCGAGCTGGAGACCACGGCGCGCGCCATCGTGGCGCTGCAGGACGACGGCGAGTCCCGCGAGCTGCTGGCCGACCTGGCCACGGCCGTGCTGTCGTCGTACCGGCGAGGTAGCGGGTTCGGGGACGGCCGCGCCGGCCTGGCCACGCTCGAGGCGCTGGCCGTGATGTTCGACGAGCCCCTGCCCGACCAGGTGCAGGTGCGGCTGCTCGACGGCGAGACCGAGCTGGTGGCCCAGGACCTGGACCTGTCCGCGGGCGTGAAGCCGCTGGTGGTGTCCTTGGCCGCGCCCCGCACCGACGCGCCCCTGCGGCTGGAGGCATCGCCGGCCGTGCCCGGTCTGGTGTACACCCTCACCCGCACCGACTGGCTGGACTGGGACGAGCCGTCCGCGGACGGGTTCGGGCTGCGGGTGACCGTGCCGGACCGGTTGCGGGTGGGGCGGTCGGCCGACCTGCAGCTGCAGGCGGCCGTGCCCGGCGACGAGCCGTTCGTCATCACCCTGGAGCTGCCCGCCGGCCTCGAGCTGGACGAGCACGCCCTCGACGAGCTGGACTCCAGCGGCGCCATCACCCGGTACGAGGCCCGGCCCGGGCGGATCACCCTGCACGCGCCCGGTCAACCGGCTGGCGCGTCGTTCGGCCTGCAGCTGGAGGTGATCCCCACCCTGGCCGGCACCCTGCAGTGGGGCGCGGCCACGCTGGCGCTGCGCAACGACCCGCAACGCCAGGTGCAGATCCAGCCCGCGGCGTTGCGGGTTTCGCCGTAGGGAGACCGGGGGTCAGCCCCGTGCGGACGCGTGCGGGCCCTGGATCCGCAACCGTAGAAGCACCACCAGGATCACAAGGAAGCCGAGGATGCCGGCCAGGTTGGCGGCCGCGGGCAGCAGCAGCTGGGGCAGGTCGTACGAGGCGGCCATGACCTGCTCGGCCATGGGGCTGTCGTACACGCCGGTCATCCAGTACAGCTTGCGCACGCGCAGCACGTCGTGCGCGACGTCGCCGGCGAAGAACGCCACCATCAGGACCAGGCTGGTGGTGCACAGCCCGGCCAGCCCACGCAGGCCCAGCTCCCGGCCCGACCGGGCCATCAGCCCCAGCAGGCCGAACCACGCGACCGTGAAGCACGCGGTGTGCAGATCCCCTACCAGCGGCGAGGGCACGAACAGCCAGCGTGGCGCGTCCAGCGCCAGCATCACGTGGCCATGGATCATGCCGATCACGTCCGCGGCCAGGGTGGCGTACGCGCCGTACACGGCCATGGCGCCGAGGCGGGACCGGACGGTGTCGCGGCTCATCTCGACCGCCGCCCACACGAACCACAGGGTCAGCCCCAGGCCGAGCGCGTCCTGGGCGTACAGCGCCAGCACGGACGGTTCCTCCGGGCGGTCGACGAACGTGCGGAATACACCCCGGCCGACACCGAGGACGAAGCGGGCCACGATCCAGCCGATCATCAGGTCCAGGCCGCGGGTGGGCATGAGGTCCCCCGTACGTCCACGAAGTATACTCCCCCAACCCGGAGGTGGACCGTGATCCAGGACGAACTCAGACAGCGCTCCAAGGAGGCCCTCAAGGCCCGTGACAAGGACACGCGGCTGGCGTTGAGCAGCATCCTCGGCAGGTTCGGCGAGGCGGAGAAGGCCGTGAAGTTCGACGGCTGGACCGAGGAGTCCGAGCGGGCCCTGGTGGCGAGCCACGTCAAGGGGCTGAAGCAGGCCGTGGACCAGATGAAGACCGGCGCGGTGGTGGAGCAGTACCGCAAGGAGATCGCGCTGCTCGAACCGTACCTGCCGCAGCTGCTCGACGAGGCGGCCACGCGCGCGCTGGTGGAGCCGATCGCGGCCAACGCGCGGGCCCTGGGCCAGTTCATGGGCATGGTGATGAAGCAGCACAAGGGCAAGGTCGATCCGGTGCTGGTGCGCAGGATCGGCGGCGAGCTGGGGCTGAAATGAATCCCTTTGCCACGCCCACGGAGGAGATCCAGGCGGCGATCGCCATCCTGCAGCGGGCGAAGGAGCTGCCCGGGACCGTGGCGCGCAAGGCCAAGGCCGGCGAGGCGATCGAGGTGCTGGGCACCACGAGATTCGGCCGCAAGCTGGGGACGGTGGTGGAGCGGTTCGTCGAGGACGACGAGATCGACCGCGCCATCGAGATCCTGCAGAAGGTGCTGAAGGGCGACAGCGGGCGCGGGCGAAAGCGCGCCAACCGCTCGTTCGGTCAGGTGATCTTCCGGGTGGCCGCTGGCCTGCTGGTCCCGCTGCTGGTGCTCGGGGTGTTCATGGGCGTGTCCATGCTCGGCGACGACAAGGCCGTGGCGCTGGCCTCGCTCGAGCAGTGCAGGGAGTCCCAGCGGGCGCTGGGCACGCCGGTCGAGGCTCCCCGGCTGGCGTTCCCGCCCGGCATGGACCACAACGACAACGCGGAGCTGGCCAAGCGCGCGCTGCCGGTCAAGGGCAGCGGCGGCAAGGGCAGGTACCACTACCTGGCCGAGGAGACGGGCGGTGCGTGGGACATCCGCCACGGGGCCCTGGAGGTGGATGGCCTGTACCTGATGGTGGTGCCGTGTGGCGGGACCGTGTCCAGGAGCGACGCCGAGGGCCGCCTGAGCACCGGGTACCGAGGCACGGGCCGCGCGCGCGACGTGGAGGGCTCCGTGCCGGTGTCGGCCGGTGCACCGTGTACCGTGGAGGTCCACCCGGACCCGGACTTCCCCTCGGTGACCTACAACTGCCGCGTGGCGGTCACCTGCGGCGGCCAGGCCCTGTACGGCGCCACCTCGGACATCGGCTACGTGTTCTGCAGCGCGCGCGACGGCGCGCCCGCCATGGCCGTGGACGAGCTCGGCTCCCACGGCGGAGTGGGCAGCGATCCGATGATCCGCATGAACCTGCCCGGCCGCGAGGTGCGTGTCAGCGACACCGGGTGGTCGGTGACCATCGATCTGGAGTGACGGAGAAGACGTCTTCCTGCAACAGGGCGTTGGCGGTCTTCCTCAACAGGCCGTCGAACCATCGCTTCGTGGACGGAGCACGACTCGCGGACTCTGCCGCGGCCTGGATGAAGCTCCGGATGGCGGGGTCCCGGTAGACTCCTGCGACCAGGAAGGCGGTCATGGGTTCGAGCATGGCCTCGATCGAGTCTCCGCCCGTCCTCGGATTGATCCTCTGCCTCAGCTCCCTGGGGACACGGGGATTGGCGAGGAACAGGTCGACCACGTCGCTCCTGCAGGCGTTCAGGCGGTTGAGATTGTCGACGAGCACGTCGAGGAGGCGGTCCGCGACCTCCCCGCCCTGCTGCGCATCGGCGGCCATCACGACGCATCGCTCCCAGAAGTCCACCAGCGCGGGGCCGTATTCCTTCATCTCCTCTGAGTTCAGCCCCCGGCAGTCGATGCAGAACTCCAGCAGGTCGGTCCTGCCATCTCGCAGCTCGGCTCCGGCGCGCTCCAGGCACCAGTCGTGCAGCGAGGTCCGGCAGCTCCCGTCATACCTGTACCTCGTGGCGAAGTAGTGATGGTGGGGGGGCAAGCGGTACCGCTCCACGTGACTATCGAACCAGCCTCGATTCTCCTCGAAGAAATGCTCGGCGACCGTGCGATACAGGGCCAGTTCCTGCTCGTTGGTCTCGCGCCCGGGGAAATTCGTCAGCTTGTGCATGACCAGCGTCAGGACGTACCGGTCGTAGCCGTTCCCCTCGCGAGCGAGCCGCTCGATGCTCGGCGCGACGGCGTCGAACCGGCGGATCGCGTGCACCGTCAATATCCAGTCCTGCAGATACCTGTGGAAGGTGCTGTGGCGGCCGAGCGCCACGAGTGAGCCGCTCTCGAGGGCCTCGTCGATCTCCGAGTCCGGATCCAGCAGGGGCAACGACCGCCTCAGCGCGTCCTTCTGCTCCTCCGAGCATGCGAAGAAGTGGTCGAACTCGGCCAGACAGACGTGGTTGTGCTTCGGCACCACGCGCAACGCCTTGACGATCTGCTGCACACCCATCCACACGGCGATGCGCCGGAAGAGCGGCGCGATCAGCCGCTGGCCCCTGCTCCTCGTCTCACCGCTCCACAGGACCTGGGCGATCGCCTTCCTCAACATCCCGAGGACCTTCTCCAGGACCTGCGGGTGCCTGCTCTGGTTGACCAGGATGACCGCCGCCAGCGTCAGCGTCGCCTTGGCTGCGACGAGGTCCGGGCGATACCAGTGACGCCCTTCGATCCGCTCGCGCATTCGCGACAAGAGGGAGAGCGTCGCCCCAGGGTGAGATTGCCACATGTAGTAGGCGTGCACGATCGCGTGGTCCCTCACGCCCTCGTCCGGATGACGCGATGCCGCGTCCATCACGGCGACGGATCCCGTCCGGCTCCCCACCTCCACGGCGGTCCGGGCGGCGATACCCAGCGCCTCGACGTCCTTGCCGTCGGTTGCTCCGACGTCGAGCAGCTCGACCAGCATCCGCTCGGCAGCGCCCGGTTGCTGGTCCGAGAACTCGCCCAACGCCGCGATGATCAGTCCCCGCGTCGTCTCCTCGGTGTGGGAGGCGAGGTCGAACAGCAGGTCGTCCCGCTCCCCGCCGCTCGCTTCCCCCAGCGCCTCGACGATCAATCGCTCGACAGGCCCGGCCATGAACGGATGGGCCTTCACGGCCGCCACCGATTCGAGGATCAGGCGGCGCCGTGATTCGCCGCCCTCGCACCTGCGGGTCTGCGCCGACATCTCCTCGGCGACGAACAGGTCGAAGAACCGCTCGTACTTGAACCCGATCTCGCTGGCGTAGCCGAACTTGCCGTACAGGACGTTCGCGTCGCACAGGACCCGGAACGTGGCGTTGACCGCGACTCCATCGGTCATCAGGTCGGAGTTGGTACACCATTCGTACAGGGAATCGCCGCTCCTTGCGGTCGCTCCGTCGACGATGGCCTCGCCATCGAGGACGTTCCTGAACGTTCCGACGGCCAGGTCGACGAACAGCGGCACCACCTCCTTCTGGAAGTACGTCAGGCGCCGACGCCGCAGATCACCGCCATCCACGGTCTGCAGCAGATACGCCCGGTAGATCTCCTCCAGGTCGAGGTCGGTGGGGACCTCACCGCCACGGGCTTCGTACGTATCCGCGACGATCTTCAACAGCAGCGGATCCCGGAGCGCGGCCATCATCTCCGGGTTCCCGATCGCGTCGATGTCTGGCTTCAGGTTCCGGCGCGACCAGGCGTCACCGAGCTCGTCGGGGGAGAACCGCTTCATGGCCAGCGCGATACCGAGGTTCTCGTCGTCGCCCTGCCGGTAGTGCGCAAGCGAGAGGCGGCGCCGCTCGATCATGGTCGACCACGCATGGGTCCGGGTCGTCACGACGACCTTCACCCAGGGGACGAGACACTCCAGGACCATCGCGTCGATCCGCTCGACCAGGTCGCTGCTCCGCGGATGCTCGTTGGCCCCATCGAGCAGGAGGAACAGCTGCCGGCCGTCCCGCGTCGCATCCAGCTTCGTCAGCAGCGCATCGAAATCGCCCCTCGCCCCGTCGGCAATACCCAGATGACGATTCAGCTGCTGTCCGATGGTGGCGCTCAGTTCGACGTCCGTGGGGAACTTGGTGGCGTCGTACAGGAGGACGATGTGACCGTCGTCACGCAGGCCTTCCTCCAGCTCGCACAGCAACGAGCTCTTGCCGGTTCCGGACTCTCCGCCGAGCACGAAGCAGGTGTCGTCCGACGCCGCGAAGGCGCGGATCTCCGCCACCACGTCGGTCCGGGGAACATGGGTCGCTCGATCGTACTTCTGGCGCACGAATGAACCGTAGCGCTCGGAGATCCGCGAGGAGACCTCGTACACCAGCGGCCACGACACCGTGCCCGGCTCGCGTATCCGATGCCCCTCCAGGTTGTCGTCCAGCAGTCGTCGCATCTCCTCGGCGAAGACCGACCTGTCGTGGATGATCGCCAGACAAGGACCGACGTAGTCCACTCGTGAACTCAGCAGCCGCTGGTAGGTCACGGGTTCCCCGACGAGGTCCGATCCTTCGTACGGGACCGTGGATTCGTAGAACACGGTCAACGGGTGCATGGCCACGACGCAACCGCTCTCGGGTCCGAGGAGATAGAAGGCCCCGACCTCCAGGTTCTCCGGTGACTCGATGCTCTTCTCCACGCCGATCGGTGCGGGCCCGTTGAACACGGTGGCCCGATAGCTCGCCTCCTCCGCAGCCGCCACGAAGATGAACTCGTACTTCGCGAGGAAATCGAACTTGCGGACGATCTCGGCCATGTGTGGAGCCATGCGCACGACGCTCGTCGCCGCACCTCGCTCCCCCACGCCGATGGGTGAGTGGTAGACGTCGTTCCGATGTGCGACCAGGGCGACGAACGGCGCCCGCGGTCCTCCACGCTTTTGACGCCCCTGAACGATGTTCAGCGCCTCCTCGATCCTGAACGGCGACTTGCCGTCGGCGTACGGTCGCAGGCCCTCGAACAGCACGTTGACCCACGTCCCCAGCGCTGGCATCAGAAAGCTCTTGAGGAGAAGGTCGTTCAGTCTGGGGTTGTCCACGTCCTCGTTCTTCGAGTCGTGGATGAGGTACTGGGCAACGCAGATCAACGCGGTGAACTTGACCAGTGCCTCGAATCCTGCGATCAACGCGTCCCGCCGGGCCGACCAGTTGTCGACCTCCTTCATCAGCGCCAGACACCGCGCGACCGGGTAGGGGAACCGGTTCGCTTCACAGGCGTCGAGGGCGTCGAGCAGCCGTGAGAACTCGGTCGTGGCGTCGTCGAACGGTCCCTGGCTCATGGCTGGTCCCCTGCTCCGCCGTGGCGGATTCCCATGTCCCCTCGGTCAACTCCCTCGGCCCCTGCCGTCGGAGCCGGATCGAGGATAGCACCCTGTTCGGGGAGATCAGAGGTCTTCGGCGGCCAGGGCAGCGATCCGATGATCCGCATGAACCTGCCCGCCGCGAGGTGCGGGGCAGCGACACCGGGTGGTCGGTGATCATCGATCTGGAGTGACGGGGATCAGGGAGAAGGTGCCGGTGCTGACCTGGTCGGAGGGAGGGTCCCGACGCGCCGGAGATCATCATCCGCAACGAGAAGCGGATGTGAGGATGCGCTGCTGTGTCAGGGTGCGTAGCCGGTCACGTTGCTGGAGAACGACGCGTTGAACGCGATCCAGCGGCCGTCGACCTGCTGGTAGTCGGTCACGGCGGCCGTGACGAACAGGCTCCCCTGGCCGGGTGGGAGCTGGTCCACCAGCGCTGCCGGGATGGTGAAATCGCCGTCGTTGGCCGCGTAGCAGGCGATCCAGCCCGTGACCGGATCGAAGAGGTCGTTGGAGGTCACGGACAGGCCCATGGTCAGCGGATCGACGTCACCGCCGGTCCACTGCACGTGCACGTCTCCCTCGAAGACCGCCGTGTCGTACAGCGACGGGGTGAGCAGGGTCAGGTCCAGGGGCATGGTCATCAACGCCGTGAACGACGGCACGCCGTCGCCAGCGGCCTGCACGGTGTACGTGTCGCCGAATGCCAGCGGCATCTCGTCGGGGAAAGACCCGTGGTACATGTGCAGCGAGGGGTCCATGACGAACGTCTCGATCACGTTCGGGCCGGCGACGGTGATCGGGCCGGCCGACAGGTACACGTACTCGCCAGGCACGTACCCGGCCATGTCCGAGTACGAGTAGACGAACAACCCGCACTCGTCCGGATTCTCGGGGTAGTCCACGAACTCGACACCGCCGCTGCCCGGCTCGACGCAATCGCTGAAGCTGGCCGAGAAGTTGCTGGACTGGGTGAACATGCCCCCGGACACGGACCGCCCGATGTTGAGGGTCACGTGACCCCCGGTTTCGTCGGGATCGAAGGTGTCGTCGTCCGCGGAGTCGTCATCTGCGCTGTCGTCGTCCGCTGGGATCGACGAGTCGTCGTCGTCCGTCGTGTCGTCGTCGTCCGGCGTCCCACCGGTGTCGTCGTCGGTCACGGGATCGTCCGCGGTGTCGTCGTCGTGATGCCCTGCCGGGCACCCGGTGACGATGAAGGCGCCCGCCACGGCAGCGAACACCCACGCAAGATAACGTCCCATGACCATGCCCTCACCCATCCCCTGGAGCGACCATAGCACCTCGTCGGCACCCGGTCGGCACCTCGTCGACCGGCCGGCACCCTCTGACGCCGCGCGCCAGCAGTCCGGCGCCGGCCAGGGTCGAGGTCACGGCCACGTCCTGGAAATCGTGGGCCAGCAGGCCGTGCAGGCGGTCGCGGTCGAACCGGCCCCTGCGGCCACTGAACAGGCGCCAGGCCGCCATCGACATCTTGAACCGCGCGCCGCCGGGCACACGCCAGGCGGCCAGGGGCAGGGCGTGCTCGTGGGGCTCGAGGAACACGCACGCGCCGCCCGGGCGCAGCACGCGCGCGGCCTCGCGCAGCACGGCCGCGGCGTCGGGCACGATGTAGAGGAACGAGTGGCCGGTGACCACGTCGAACGACGCGTCGTCCAGCGGTAGCCGGGCCGCGTCGGCCTCGATCAGCTCGACCGATGCGTGGGCACGCGCCAGGTATCGCCGGGCCACGGCCAGCATGCGCGGCGAGAAGTCCACGCCCACCACGGTCGCGGCGGGCAGCCGCTCCAGGATCGAGATCGCGCTCACGCCCGGACCCACGCCCAGGTCCAGCACTCGCGGCGCGGGCGAGTCGGGCGGGAAGTGGTCCACCAGGCTGCGGCAGTGCGCGCGCCAGGTGTCCTGCCACGTCAGCCAGCCATAGGCGGCAGCGCCAGTGTCGAAGATCCAGCGGCTGGACCAGGTGGGCATCAGGGGCTCCAGGCCAGGGAATTGTCGGGGACGGCGGGGCCGGGCCGCAACCGGGAAGCCGGGGGATCCTCGGGATCTGCAGACCGGGAGGTGTGGTCGATGGGTAACGTCCATCCGTCAGGTGTGGCCAATGGGTTACTCCCCGGCGACCATACCAGGCGTCCGCAAGGACGGCGGACGGGCACCGGTGAGCCGCCGGACACGCCCTGACCTCGGCGGTAGGCGGGCCGACCGAACTGGCAAGCATCTTGCTGTACTCCTGCGCGTGGCTCGGGGGCGACCCTCGGGGATCGAGGAGGACAGATGCAGCAGATCATGATCGAGGGGTACGTGGTGGACCTCGACGATCGGGGATTCATGGTCGAGCCGGACGACTGGAACGAGCAGATCGCGGCCGCGCTGGGGCGCACGGCGGGCCTGGACCCGTTCACCGAGCATCACTGGGCGGTCATCCGCTGCATCCGTGACTACTTCGAGGAGTTCCGGTCCCCGCCCATGCTACGCCTGATCTGCAAGCGGACCGGGACCGACAGGGCCCGGCTCGCCGAGCTGTTCCTCACCAGCTGCCGCGACTGCATCTGCCGCTTTGCCGGGCTTCCCCGGCCCGTGGGGTGAATGTGACGGCTGCCCCCGTTCGGGGGTCGAGGTCCAGGACGGGAGCCGGGGACGACCCCTGGCGGTAGTCCGCGCATATCGACGGAGGGCCGTGAGCTGTCGGCCGTTCTGCGGTGGGGCCGGTCACAGAGCCGAGCACCCACTCCAGGACCGATAGCCCAGGTAGAGGGTGCCCAGCACGCCGACGATGCTCATGGCGATGAGCAGTTAGAACGAGGAGCGCTGGCCGTAGCGGTCGAGCACATAGCCGGTGATCTCTTCCTGGAAGATGGGGCCGAGGAACAGGTGCCGGTCATCAAGCTCTTGGCTTTTCCGAAAGGCCAAGCACTCAACAACCGGCACCTGCGCGCACCGGACATCGTCATTCGCAATGGAAAGCGGATGCTTGGGGTGGGATGGCGCGCCCTGCAGGATTCGAACGGGGCGGCCATCCGCCTGCGACCTACGGATCCGAAGTCGA
>CAZXHG010000013.1:0-70929 GCA_964639985.1 uncultured Rickettsiales bacterium | reverse complement strand
TCCGTCACGGACTCGCCCTTCGCTTGTCACCCCGGAGAGTGGGAGGCTGCGGGGGCGCGGCAGACGGGTTCTGGGGGGGGGGGGGGGGGGGTATTCGAGGATCTGGATCTTGCGGCGGGCCTTGTCGGCCTCGGGGGTGTCGGGGAACTTCTCGATCAGGTCGTCGAGGAAGACGCGGGCGGCGCCGAGGTCGGACTCGGAGCCGAGCTCGATGAAGGCCAGCCCCTGGCTCAGCATGGCGGCGGGGACGCGGGCGTGGGTCGGCCAGGCCTGGATGAAGGTCTCGTACTCGGAGATGGCGTCCGTGTAGCGGCCCATCTCGAACAGGCAGTCGCCGAGCAGGGCGCGGGCGTCGGCGGCGCGCTCGTGCTCTGGGTTGTCGCCGAGGAACTCGGTCAGCGCGCGGCCGGCCTTGGCGAACTGCTCGGTCTGCATCGCCTGCAGGGCGCGGGCGAGCAGGTTGAGGTCGGGATCCCCGCCCTCGTCCGGGTCGAGGGTGCCCTCGATGCCCAGGTTCTCGTCGACCGGGATGGCCACGGCGGCCATGGCGTCGAAGTCCTCACCGTCCGAGGCTGCATCCGCAGCATCCTCGGTCTCCCCTTCGTCCGCGGTCGGCTCCCCGTCCCCTGCGGGCTCTTCGCCTTCGGTGGGTTCGGTGGATTCCTCGTCCACGGGCTCGTAGATCTCGGGTTCGATGCCGAGCTCCTCCTCCACGGCCATCAGCCGGAAGGCCAGGTCGGCGAGGCGGTAGTCCAGGTCGTTGTCGAAGGTGCGGGCGTTCTCCAGCTCGTGGCGCAGGTTCTGCAGCTCGCCGGCCAGGGCCTGCACCGACTCCACCAGGTTCTCGGCCGTGGCGTTGGACTTGGCCATGTTGCGCCGCGCCAGCGACGCGCGGTCGTCGATCTCGTCGATGCGGGCGCGCTCGTTGCCCACCTCGCCGCGCACGCGCTCGATGTTGACCTGGTTGGACTGCACGTCCCGCACGAGCATCGAGGTGCCGCTGCGGCCAGTGCGGTCGTACACGCAGCCCCCGAGCGAGGAGGCGACGACGATGAGGGGGATCAGGAGGCGGGGGGGGCGGGTCACTGTGACGGCCCCGGGCTACTCGGCGACGAGCTCGGCGCGGCGGTTCTCGGACCAGTTGATCTCGCCGCTGCCCGTGCGCACCGGGCTCTCCTCGCCGTAGGAGATGGTGCGCAGCACGCTGGCGCTGACGCCCAGGTTGACCAGGTACTTCTTGACCGAGTCCGCGCGGCGCTGCCCCAACGCGATGTTGTACTCGGTGGAGCCTCGCTCGTCCGCGTGGCCCTCGACGCGCACCGAGCGGAAGCCCCGCTCCTGGATGCACTCGGCGTTGGCCTCCAGCGACCGCTGCGCCGACCGGGTCAGCTCGGCGCGGTCGTAGTCGAAGTTCACCCGCTGCAGCGTGCAGTCCAGGGACTTCTCCACGGTGAACGCCCGCGACAGGATGTCCTCGGTGGTATCGGTGTTGACCACGCGCACGTCGTACACCCCAGCCGACAGGCCGGTCGGGGCCGTGCACTTGATCACCTCGGCGGCCATCACGTTGATGTTGCTGGCCCGCGAGCGGCCCACGAACACCACCGCGCCGGTGCGGAAGTACTCGCCCTCGACGGTCAGGTCGACCATCTCGCCCTCCTTGCCACCCTCCGGGGTGACGCCGCGGATGATGGGGGCGGGACCGTCGTAGTGCGGGCCCTCGTCCACCGGCTCGACCGGCGGCGGCGGGGGCTTGGGGCACCCGGCAAGCGCTCCTAGCAGCAGCGTCGAGGCGATCAGCAGGACGGTCAGACGGCGATGGTTGAGCTTCGACATGGGATCCTCGTGGCTGGCTCGCTGCGGTCGACCTGTGGTGGGCTGTCGGGGCCCGCCCCAACCGACCGCCCTGGAACCGAAAAAACCTCGTAAATTCAAGGTGTTCAGTTAAAAGTCGGGCCTAAGCTATCAAGGCGATCCTGGGGTGTCAACCCTCAAGCGATCGCGGCGACGTAAACGGTTCACGACGGCCCTCCAGCGGATCGTCGCGCCACACTCCGTCCGACACCTCCGTCCCGCATTTGTTCCCCGCGCTTGCCGGTCGGGCATTCCCGCACCTATAGTGGAGCCGTAGGGCTTTCCCTGAGCGGTGCGTGAACCGGGAGAGGTGCTCGATCCCTGAATTCCTACCGGGATTCGTTCCTGGCCGCAGGTGCGATCCCCTTCTGACCAGGGGAACCTGATGCGGTCATACTTAGCCCACCTCGTCGTACGGGGTATTCGGGCGGTCCCCCATACGGCCGCACCGGGGAAGGTCCTCCACATCGCCGCGGCGGCGCTGCTCGCCGCCGCGGTCTCCCTGGCCCACGCCGACGACCGCGAGTACGACGATCCACTGATCGAGGTGACCCAGCTCATGGGGGCCGGGGCCTTCGACGAGGCCCTGCAGCGCATCGACGAGGTGCTCGCGGCCGAACCCCTCCCCGGGACCGCGGCCGAGGCCCTGTACATGCGCGGCGCGTGCCACGAGGCGATGGACGACCTCGAGGGTGCAATCGACGCGTACGACCAGCTGCTCGCGGACTACGACTGGGATTTCTGGGCCGACGAGGCTCGGTTTCGCCGCGGGATCGACCTGTACCTGCTCGGTGAACCGCGGGCCGCCCTGGCCGACCTGCGCTACCTGGCCCGTCGGACCGACGGTGAGCCGTCGCCCGTGGTCCAGCTGCAGATCGGTGCCTGCCACGAAGCGCTCGGCCGTCCCCGCCGAGCCGTTCGCCTCACCGTCGATGCCCTCGAGAACCTCGAACTCGACCCGCGGGAGCAGGACACCTGGTACCGGGCCCAGGGCCACGTGGTGCTGGGGGCGCTGCTGGTGCGGGCATCGGAGGGTGTCTCCCTCCAGGTCCGACGCAGTGACGCACAGCGCGAGCGCCTGAAGCAGCGCTGGGAGCTGCTGCAGCAGGCCGAGGGTCACTTCCGCCAGGCCGGCGACCTGGGCCAGCCCCTGTGGACCTGCGCGGCCGGCGTGCAGCTCGGCGAGGCGTACGAGCGCTTCCGCGAGGCCATCCTCGCCGCACCGCCCCCCCGCGGGCTGAACGAGGAGCAGGCCGGCGTGTACGCGGCCGAGCTGGAGGCCACCACGGCGCGCTATCAGCACAACGCCGCGGCGATCTACCGCGACGTGTTGAGCTTCGCCGCGACTGCCGGGGTGGACAACCCGTGGACCGAACGGGCCCGGAAGCGGCTGGAGCAGATCGACACCGCTCCACTGTTCGATTGACACGCACGCGTCCGCGCACGAGAATCGTCACGCTCGATTCACCCCGACCCCCGAGAGATCCTGTCGTGAGACCGCTGACCCGCACGCTCGTCTGGCTGATCCCCGTAGCCCTGCTGCTCGGCTGCCCGGGCACCGAGGGCGATGACGACGACACCGCCCCAGAGCCCGACGGCTGCACCTCCATGGGCCTGACGAACCTGCAGTACGACTTCCTGATGACCGACCCGGAGGACCTGTTCGGGTACGACGGCACGGACGAGCAGTGGTGGACGGACCTGGCGCGGGAGTACGCCGACGACCCGGAGGAGCCGAACGTGCTGTTCCTCGGCCTGGAGCTGCTGGTCGGGAGCCACGACCCGGACGGCTCCATGCAGAAGCTGGCCCTGGAGTGGCAGTACGGCGGCGAGACGCTGCTGTGGGTCGACTTCTGGTACAGCCTGCCCGGCGGCCGGACGATCCCGGCGGCCGTGGGCGACACCATCCAGTGGTACTACGTCTGGAACTTCGCCTCGGTCGACCATCCGGCCACCGCGCCCATGATCCTGGACGCGGAGGGCCGGCTCCTGTTCTACGGCGAGCCCGGCGCCAACGGGCTGGCCTACAGCAACGACCCCATGTATCCCGACGAGACGGCGAACCCGCTGTTCGCCCACGTCATCCCCAACGACCACGGGTGCACCGCCAACCTGGACATCTCCTGTGGAGAGCAGTTCAACCTGCAGCTGGAGTTCATCACCTACGACGACCAGGTGATCGAGCTCTGGCCGGGTGAGGCGAGCACCTTCACCATCGCATACGACGACGGTTCGACCGCGGAACTCGAGCTGACGAACGTGTGGAGCTACGACTGGCGCGACACGAGTTGCTCGGGCGCCCAGTACGAGCGCAACTACGCGTTCTTCGTGCTGCTCGCTTCGTGACCCGACCGTCGAGCGGAGGAATTCCATGCAGTGGGAGTACAAGATCTATCGGGAGCTCCCCGAGGAGGGGCTGAACTCCATCGGAGGGGAGGGCTGGGAGATCATCTCGGCCACTTTCGGTGAGGAGGACGGCATCCTGGTGGACGTCCTGGCCAAGCGTGGCAAGGGCGGCAAGGGCGGCGGACGAGGTGGACGGGGCGGCGGCGGCCGCGGCCGTGGTCGCAAGGGGCCACGGATCGGCGTGATGGGCGGGACGTCCATCGGCGACACACCCGGATACTGAACCCGCAACGCTCGACCAGGCCACCGTCCATCCCTGCACACGCGGGGTGCGCGGGCGCGTCTGCGTCGACGCGGAGAGCCCGATGACCCAGAAGATGCTGATCAACGCGGCGCGCGCCGAAGAGGTGCGAGCTGCAACCGTGCGGGACGGTGTGCTCGAGAACCTCGAGTACGAGACCCGCGTCGCCCACCTGATCAAGGGCAACGTCTACAAGGGCGTGGTCGCCAACGTGGAGGCCAGCCTCAACGCCTGCTTCGTCGAGATCGGCGTCCATCGGCAGGGGTTCCTGTCGATGGACGACATCGCGCCGGCCTGCTACCACGACAAGCCCCGCGGCGAGGGCAAGCCTCGTATCAACGAGGTGATCCGCCGTGGCCGGGAGATCGTGGTGCAGGTCACCCGGGACGCCATGGGCAGCAAGGGCCCGGCCCTGACGACCCACTGCTCGCTGGCGGGCCGCTTTATGGTGCTGATGCCCTATGACGGCACGGTCGGCATCAGCCGCAAGCTCGAGGACGAGGCGAACCGCAAGGCGCTCAAGGCGACCATCGCCAAGCTCACGGTGCCGGACGGCACCGGGTTCATCATCCGCACCGCGGGCGTCAACCAGACCAAGACCGCGCTGAACCGCGACCTCAGCGGTCTGCTCAAGCTGTGGAAGCGGATCAAGACCGACGCCCTGAAGGTGAAGGGGCCGGCCCTGCTGTACGAGGAGGGCGACCTCGTCGTGCGCATGATCCGCGACTACTACTCCAGCGACTTCGACGCGATCGTGGTCGACACCGAGGAGGCGATGGCGCGGGCCAGGTCCTACTTCCGCGCGGTCATGCCGCGCACGAAGGCCAACTTCGTGCTCCACGAGGACCGCGAGCCGCTGTTCAGCCGCTATCGCATCGAGGACCAGATCGAGACCATCCACAGCCGCCGTGTGCGGCTGCCCTCCGGGGGCAACATCGTCATCGACCCGACCGAGGCGCTGACCGCGATCGACGTCAACAGCGCCAAGGCCACCCGCGAGAAGAGCCAGGAAGAGACTGCGCTGAAGACCAACCTCGAGTCCGCCACCGAGATCGCCCGCCAGCTGCGGCTGCGGGACCTCGGCGGGCTGCTCGTGGTGGACTTCATCGACATGTCTGCCCGCAAGCACAACCGCATGGTGGAGAAGGCCGTGCGGGAGGGGGTCAAGCAGGACAAGGCGCGGGTCTACCTCGGGCGCATCAGCGACAACGGGCTGATGGAGATCAACCGGCAGCGGATCAAGGCCGCCCTGCGTCTGCGCACCCACCGCGACTGTCCCACCTGCAGCGGCACCGGATCGATCCCGGCCGTGGAATTCACGGCCATGCAGGTGCTGCGGCGGATCGACGCGCGAGCGTCCTCCGGCACCCTGCTGTCCGTGCAGGTGGACCTGCACCCGGAACTGGCCGACGAGCTACAGAACCAGTACCGCCGGGAGCTGGCCGACCTCGAGTCGGACAACGACATCCAGATCCGCATCGTGGGCCGTCCGGGGCTGCCCCGCACCGAGCAGCAGCTGTCGTTCAAGGAGCGGGGGGGCTCCCGCCGCAAGGGCCAGGGCCGCAAGGGCAACGAGGGCAAGGGCAGGGGCAAGGGCAACCAGGGGCGCGGCAAGGGAGGATCGCGCAACGGCGGCAAGGCCCAGGCCCCGCCCAGCCAGCGCGCACAGGCCGCGGCGCCGGCCAGGGCGAAGCCAAGGGACAAGGGCCCCGACAGGGGTACCCGCAAGCCGTCCGAGCCACGCGCCGGGGCCGCCGAGACGCCGGACCGGCCATCGCCCCCTCCCCAGGACACGCTGCCGTTGACCAAGAGCCAGAAGCGCCGCCGGCGCCGCAAGCGCAAGGCCGAGCGGGACCGCCTGATGGCGTCGGGCCTGAGCGAGGACGAGGCCGAGGCCACGCTGCTGGCCGCCGAGGCCGACGCCCCGTCACCGGCTGCCGTGGGGTCGGACCGACACGCGGACGACACGCCCGCAGGGTCGAACCAGCCCAGGAAGAAGCGCTCCCGCTCTCGCGGGCGCCGCAGGGGCCGCTCCGACGACAAGGGCTCGCCCGAGCAGCAGGCGCTCAAGCTCGCCGAGTCGTCGGACGAAGCGCCGGCGGATGCGGACTCGTCCAGGCCAGAGGCGGCCGACGACGCAGCCGACAGTGGCTCGAAGCGCTCGCGACGCAGCCGCTCGTCGCGGGGACGATCGCGTGGACGACGAGGAGCGTCGAGGGGCAAGGCGGGCGAGGAGAGCTCGGCCGAGGCCCCGCCGGAGAGCGAGCCGATGACCCCAGCGGCGAGCGAGCCGGAGGAGAGCTGAGCGCTCAGCAGGCCCCGCAGGCCGTACAGCGCAGCACGTCGCAGGCAGGCGTCGTCCGGCCACGCCCGGCGCGCTGCCACTCCCGCCACAGGTGCTCGCGGGTGATCCCTCGCTCGAGATAGGCCCAGGGCAGCGACGCATCCCGATCACGCGGTTCGAACAGGAATGCGCCCCGGTCGTCGTGCCACCGCTGGAGCCGCTGCCACCAGCCGGCCACGCCCGGGACCAGCTCCATCACCTCGACCACGTCCCGCCCACCCAGCGAGAGGATGGCCTGGCGCAGTGCCAGGCGCGCACCGCCGGTCTGCAGCCTCACGCCGCCGAGTATCCGCACGCCGCGCCGGATCCGGTCCAGGCGCTGGCGCACCACCGCAGGCCGCGCCAGCGGCCCCCACTGCATCGGCGTGCCCGCCTTGGGCACGAAGGGGTTCACCGACAGCACCAGCTCCACCGGGTGCCGGGACCGGGCGAGCACGCGCTCGCGGCAGGCGGCCGCCAGGTCGACGATCGCGTCGGCGTCCGCGTCGACCTCGCCCGGCAGCCCCACCAGCAGGTAGAGCCGCACCCGGACCGCGCCGCGGTCCACGCAGCGCATCACCGCGGTCAGCACGTCCTCGTCGGACAGGGGCTTGTTGACCGCGCGTCGCTGGGCCTCTGTGGCCGCCTCGGGGGCCAGCGTGGCCGTCCGACCGACCGAGCCCGGGTCACGCGCCAGGATCGCGCGAATGCCCAGGGAACTGGTGGACAGGTCCCCACCTGCAGCGGTCACCCGGGCGGCGAGGGCTGGCAGGTGGGGGTGATCGGTCACGGCCGCGCCCACCAGCCCGATCCGCCCACCGGCGGCGAGCCCCTCGTCCACCGCGTCCTCCAGGGCCGCCGGCGCCCAGGCCAGCGGCGGCCGGCGCGCGTACCCGGCCGCGCAGAACCGGCAGCCGTGCGGGCACCCCTCCCCCATGGCCACGAGGTAGCGATCGGCGAACTCGGTGTGGGGTGTGAGGATCCGGGTCCTTGCCAGCGGCAGCCGCGACTCGGTCATGGCGAGCGCGCCCTCGCCGCCGTCCTCCAGCCACGAAGGCTCCACGTACGGCACGTACAGCGGTCGCTGCGGCGGCTCCGAACCGGGCACGAGGCACCCGGACAGGTCGGCCACCGCCGTGGCCAGGCCATCCCTGTCGGCCCCCTCGGTGGCGAGGCGCTCGAGGAACGGCGGCAACACCAGTTCGGCCGCGCCGAGCAGGAACGCATCCGCCACCGAGGCCAGTGGCTCGGGATTGAGGGACGGGGCGAAGCCCCCGATCACGACGAGCGGATCCTCGACCTGCCTGCGAGAGGCCTGCGCGTGGATCCCGGCAGCGCGCAGCAGGGCGACGAGGTTGGCGTAGTCCTCCTCGTACGACAGGGTCACCAGCAGCACGTCCACGTCCCGCACCGGCAGGTCCAGGTCGAAGGTGCGCACATCCCCGGCCGGAGCCGGTCGTCCCGGCCCGATGCCCGGTGGGAGGAACAGCCGTACACCCTGCCACGAGGGCTGGGCGTGCACCAGCTCCAGCAGCCGGTGCAGGCCGAGGTTGCTCATGCCCACGTGGTAGCGGTTGGGGTACACGACGGCCGCGGTGTGCTGTGCCCGCGCCGGCCGCGGCATCAGCCAGCGCTCCGCAGCCCGCAGCTGCCGGGTGGTGAGTTCGCGTCGTGCCCGTGCCATGGGTCAGAACACCCTGCCGAACACCAGGGCGGCGCCCCAGTCCAGGGTGATCGGATCGCCGGGCCGGGCTGCAGGTCCGGCCCGGCCACGCACGCTGACCGAGACCTGCCGCGAGAGCCACGCGGTGAAGCCGGCGGTGCCGTGGGCGGCCAGCCAGGGACGCCGGTCGAACGCGCCCGGTCCGAAGCGGAACGTGGGCACCAGCCCCAGCTCCAGGCTGGTCAGGTGCCGCGGGCCCAGGCCCACCCCCAGCAGCAGGCCCACGCGGCCCTCGCCGCCGAACCGGACCGGACCTCCTCGGCGATGTTGCAGGTCGACCGCGCCCGCGATGTGCAACAGGAGGCTCGTCCGCGCGCCGTGGGCCACGGAGCGCGCCAACGACATACCCGCGCCCCAGGTGTGATCCGGGCCGCGCAGGTCGAGGGTGGCGAACGCGCCGTTGTTCCACCCCCGCGCCGTGCCCCACTCCAGCGCCACGGCCTGCACCGGCCAGCCGCCCTGCAGCGTCAGCAGGTGCTCGCCCCAGGACAGCGTCGGCGGGGACCCGGGCGACAGCGGCATGGCAGCGTGGGCGGCGGGTGTCGCGAGCAACACCGCACACAGGACCAGGAGCCGGGCGCTCATGGGTTCGGTGATACCACGTCCGGCTCCCCTGCGCCGTGGCCGCGCCGCATCACCACCTCGAAATCGTCCAGCATCAGCACCACGGGATCATCCGACCCCGGCGTCAGCGTCACCGCACCAGTGACCCGGACCGGGCCGTTGATCACGTCCAGGGTGCGGCCGCCGGTGAGCACGCGGATGCGCTCGCTGCGCGTGGGGGCGCGGTAGCAGAACGGACAGCGGGGGAGGCGTGGATTCACGGCCACCAGGTAGAAATCCTGCACCGTGAACGGGTCGCCGAGGGCGTACATGTGGCCCTCGATGGACGCCGTGCCCGCGGTCAGGTCACGCAGTCCGACGGGCGCCTCATCGCCCACCCAGGCGGCGAGCTCGGCGAACACGGCCTGCGAGGCCGGATCCAGGGGCGCCACGCGCACCTCGCCCGAGTGCTGCCCGAATGCGCGCAGCAGCCACAGGGCTACCAGTGCCAGCACCGCCACCCGCGGCACCCAGCGGAGCTGGGAGCGCGCGGCCCCACCTGCGCCGGGGGTCTCGGCCAGCGCGTCGGCCGCCTCCACGCTGTACGCGGCCAGCGGTGGCTGGGCCCCAGCCACCGCGAGCAGCCCGCCGAGTCCGGCCAGCCACGCGAGCACGACCGGCGCCAGCACGCTCACCTCGGCCTCGAACCCCAGGTCCCGCCGCATCACGCCCTCGACCACGCCTCCGAGCACGCCGGCCCCGGCCAGGCCGAGCACCAGCCCGGCCCCGATCACCATCGCGGTGGCCAGACCCGC
The DNA here is from genome assembly GCA_964639985.1 of uncultured Rickettsiales bacterium. Classification (GTDB taxonomy): domain Bacteria; phylum Myxococcota_A; class UBA796; order UBA9615; family CAYRNR01; genus CAZXHG01. The sequence continues at coordinate 61,024 of CAZXHG010000013.1, read as the reverse complement.
CACCGCGACCACGTGCGCACGGCGAGCCCCCATCACCCGCATCACCGCCACCTCGCGGGCCTGGGCCAGGGAGGTCCCGTGCACGGCCAGCATCAGCGCCAGCGCGGTCAGCAACGCGACCGCGGCCACCAGCAGGCCCAGGATCCGCCCTCCCACGGCGAGCCGGTCCGCCAGCCTGCGCAGGGTCTGGCCCGTGAGCGCCACCTGCAGGCCAGGCCGCGAGCCCAGGTCCTCCTGCAGGTCCAGCAGGGCCACGTCGTCCACCGGCCGCAGCAGGATGGCGGATACCGCCTCGACGGCGTGAACGTGCCCCTCGTGGGCGCCGTGGCTGTCATGGCTGGCGGCGATCGCGACGAGCGGACACAGCAGCATGGTGTCCACGTCGCTGCCCGTCGACGCCAGCACGCCCACCACGGTCAGGCTCATGCCCCGGGAGGGGGCACCGGCGTGGTCGTGATCCAGGGCCACCCGGTCCCCTACGGACACGCCCAGACCGGCGGCGGCGTCCGCCCCAGCCACCGCCTCCAGGCCCTCCTCGAACACCCGCCCCTGCGCCAGGGGGTACCGTTCCCGGGGCTGCAACCGCGCCGGGGACGTGCCAAGCAGGGCGTATCCGCCCACCTGGTGCCCGCCCAGCAGGGGGACGGCCTCCTCGATCCTGGGATCCTTCGCGAGCTCCTCGACCAGGTGCCCGTCGACACCTGCCTCGAGGTCCTGCAGCCCGGTGAGCGCCCCCAGGACCAGGGTGAAGGCGCCCACGTCGCCCCCCACGACCAGGGGGTGGCGCGCGGCCGCCGCGCTCAGCGCGCCGCGGCTGCCGTGCGCGACCGCCACCGAGGTCAGCACCAGGGCGGTGCCCAGGGTGATCACGACCACGGTGAGCCCGTTCTTGAGCGCGCGAACCCGCACCAGGCGCCAGGAGAGGCCGAGCAGGCTCACGCCGAGACCTCCGGTCGGTCCCCGAGGTCCAGCTCCTGGTCCACGGAGATCCCCTCCCCCACCCCGTGGGACACCAGCACCAGGGTCCGCCCCTCCTCTCGCACGAGGGACTCGAGGTCCCGGGCGAGCCCATCCGCCGCAGCACGATCGAGGCTGGCGAACGGCTCGTCTGCCAGCAGCAGCGGCGGGTCGTTGGCCAGGGCACGCGCCAGCGCCACCTTCTGCCGCTCGCCCCCGGAGAGCTGGTGCGGCTGGTGCGCGGCCCGGTGGCCCACGCCCAGGCGATCGAGCAACGCCTCGGCGCGCTTCATCCGGCCGCCCCGGGCGGCGCCGCCGAACAGCAGCGCGGCCGCCACGTTCTCCCGGGCGGACAGGCCGTCGAGCAGCCAGGCGTTCTGGAGCACGTACCCCACGCCGCGGGCGCGGAAGCGGTCGAGCTGCGCCTCGCCCAGCCCGACGATGTCGGTGCCCGCGATCCGCACGGTGCCCGCGTCGGGCCGTAACAGCCCGGCCAGCAGGTGCAGCAGGGTGGTCTTGCCCACGCCGTTGGGGCCGCGCACGCGCAGGCAGGTGCCGGCGGCCACGTCCAGGGTCGGCACGTCCAGCACGGGCAGGAACCCGCCACGCCGTCGTCCCGGCCTGGGGAACGACCGCAACACGCCACGCAGCTCGATCATGAGTCGTCCGGGACCACGTCTCGTACCGGCAGCCTCGTCTCCACCACCTTCTCGCCCTCGATGGTACGCCGGCGGATCTCCACGAGCTTGCCGTCGTCGAACACGTACACGTTGTACGTGGGGTGCTCACCGCCGCCGTCCGGGGTGAGCGTGGACGTGCCCGCGCAGAGGAAGCCCGGCCCGAAGTAGTTCCAGTGCTGGTGGCCGTGCAGCACCAGGTCCACGCCCGCGGGCTGGTGCAGCTGCTCCAGCAGGAAGTCCGCGCCCTTGGCCGGGCCCATGTAGATGCGCTTGACCAGGCCCTCGCGTCCGGCGGGTGACGGCATGATGTGGTGGTGCATGGCGAGCAGCCGGATCCCGTGCTCCGGCATGCGCCGGCGCACGCCCAGCAGCTGCTTGGGGCTCACCCGACCCCGGGAGTTGGACAGCAGCGCCCACGGGTCCTGCACCATGCCGCGCACGGTGGAATCCACGCCCACCAGGGCCACGCCGTCGCCGAGGTCGCGCACGTAGGGGAACGGCTCCAGCCGCTCGTCGAAGGTCTGCATGAAGTCGCCGGACGATCCCTCGATGAACGGCACGTCGTGGTTGCCCGGCACCACGTGCAGCCGATCCCAGTACGGCCGCAGGAACTCGGCCGCTCCCTCGAATTCGGCCGCGGACGGGGTGAGCGCCACGTCTCCGGTGACCAGCATGTGGTCGAAGGACATGGACTGCAGGTCTGCCTGCAGCACCCGCCGCGCCGGCTCGCTGTTGAGCGACCGGTAGGCGCGGTGGTGGCCCTTGTCGATCAGCTTGCGCACCAGGTAGCCCGCAAGCCCGGCCAGCACGAGCCCCTGCACCATGCGGAACATGCCCGGGTGCCGCTCACGGGCCTCCTGCACCACGGCCAGCGGCGCGGCGCCCGCCTTGAGCACTCCGCCGACCGCGGCCAGGGCGATGGCGATCTTTCCCCACTCCTTGGCCCGCTGCAGCGCATGCGACGACGGATCGTAGACGTGGATATCGGACAGGTGGACCAGTTTCATCGCGCCTACTCTACTACCATCTCTGCCTCCGCACGGGCGTGCGTGTTTCATTGCAACTTTGCGCGCCGACCCCGCGCGTGTAGGATCGCCGGACGCCACGATGCGGGAGGTATCCGATGGAAGTCAGCCCGGGCAAGAGCAAGGTCCTGCCGCCCAACGCATTCCGGGAGCTCGAACCCGGTGAGACCTATGAGCCGGTCGTCTCGCCCCAGGAGGCACCCCCTGAGGTGACGCTGCGAGCGGTGCTCTACGGCGTGGGCGCGGTGGTGCTGTTCACCTTTGCCGCGGCCTACATCGGGCTGAAGACCGGCAACGTGATCGAGACCTCGATCCCGATCGCGATCCTGGCGGTGTTCTTCGGCAACACGCTGATGGCGCGGTTCTTCAAGCGGCGCAACCACCTGCTGGAGAACGTGATCATCCAGTCCATCGGCCAGGCCTCGGGCGTGGTCGTGGCCGGCGCAATCTTCACCATCCCGGCGCTGTACATCCTGGATCTGCAGCCGTCGTTCATCCAGATCGCGCTGTCGTGCATGTTCGGTGGCTTCCTCGGCGTGGTGCTGCTCATCCCGCTGCGGCGCTACTTCGTCAAGGACCTGCACGGCCAGCTGCCCTTCCCCGAGGCCACGGCCATCACCAACGTGCTCGCGGCCGGCGAGAAGGCCAAGGGCGCGTCCGGCAAGGTGCTGCTGGCCGCGTTCGGCATCGGGTTCATCTACGACCTGTTCGTGGAGTTCCTCCACCTGTGGAACCACCACCTCAACACCAAGGTGCTGCTCACCGGGGTCGGCGCGCGCCTGTCCGAGGCCCGCTTCGAGCTCAAGCTCAACGCTACGGCGGTGTACTTCGGGCTCGGCTACATCATCGGGCCGCGCTACGCGGGCATCATCGCCGCGGGCTCGGTGCTGTCGACGCTGGTGATGGTGCCGCTGGTGTACTTCGCGGCGTCCGGGCTGGACCAGCCGCTGACCCCGCCCGTGGTCGAGACCCTGATCCGCGACATGGACGCCGGCGCGGTGTGGGGCACCTACATCCGCCCCATCGGCATCGGCTGCATCGCGGTGGCCGGGTTCATCGGCATCATCAAGATGTCGAAGATCATCCTCAGCTCGCTGTCCCTGGCCTTCAAGGGCCTGACCGGCGGCGGCGGCGGCGAGGCCATCGAGCGCACCGACCGCGACATGTCCCCCCGCAACACCCTGCTGATCCAGGTCGGCTGCGTGATCGGCATGTTCTTCCTCTTCTGGTACGTGGGCGAGAGCGTCACCGCCGCGCTGGTGGGCACGGTCGTCACCTACGTCCTGGCCTTCCTGTTCACCCCGGTCGCGGCCCGCGCCATCGCCATCGTGGGCGTCAACCCGGTGTCGGGCATGACCATGATCACGCTGATCATCGCCTGCCTGATCCTGGTCGCCACCGGCCTGCGCGGCGACGCTGTCGGCATGTCCGTGGCCCTGATCGTGGGCTGCGCGGTGTGCACCGGCCTGTCCACCTCGGGAGCGTTCGTCTCCGACCTCAAGATCGGTTACTGGCTGGGCTCGAGCCCGGTGCAGCAGCAGCGCTGGAAGTACCTCGGCATCGTGGTCGCCTCGTTCAGCGTGGGCCTGGTGATCTGGGTGCTGTCCAGCTCCTACGGCTTCATGATCGAGGACAAGACCGGCGCCATGATCCCCAACCCCAACCTGCCCGCTCCCCAGGGGCACGTGATGGGCACGATCGTCTCCGGAGTGATGGGCGGCGAGCAGCAGGCGCTGCTGCTGTTCGCCCTCGGCGGCGTGGTCGCGATCCTGCTGGAGATGGCGTCCGTACCGGCGCTGGCGTTCGGCCTGGGCATGTACCTGCCGATCGAGATCAACATGGCCGTGTTCGCCGGCGCGGCCGCCGGCCACTTTATCGGCAAGTCCGGCAGCAGCGAGGAGGACCGGGCCGCCCGCCGGGAGCAGGGCACGCTGATCGCCTCGGGGCTGATGGCGGGCGCCGCCATCGTGGGCACCATCGGCGCGATCCTGCTGCTACCGCAGATCGGCGAGCCGATGAAGAAGATCGACCTGCACGCCTGGGGCGAGCGCGCCCACGAGGCAGCGGCCGGCGGCATGGGCGAGAGCTTCTACCAGTACTACGCCGGCTTCCCCGGACAGTTCGTCAGCGTACTGGCCTTCCTCGCCCTGGTGGGCGTGTGCTTCTGGCTCGCCCGCTGGGGCAGCGCCATGCAGCGCACCGAAGAGGCCGAGGCGGACGACGACTCGTAGACCGCCGCCCCTCCGTTCCCCCCTTGGCCCGCTGATCAGCGGCTATACTGGCCCCGGCCCGGCCCCGTTCCTATTGAAGAGGGATCATGCGCCTTCACCACCTCCTCGCGCTCGCAGTGCTGGTCACTGCCGGCTGTCAAGACCACCCGGTCGACGAACCCACCGCACGGCGGAGCCACGCCCTGGAGCTGCCGCCGATCCTTGCCCAGGGGGGCGAGGGCACGCTACAGCTGGGCGGCAGCGCGCCGTTCACCGTGCATGGCCTGGAGACGCTGGAGTTCAGCTTCACGGTGGGGCCGACCGGGCTCGACGCCGGGGGTGGCTTCCTGCTGCTGGACCCGGTGTTCCATGGCATCGTGATCACCAAGTGGATGGACTGGGTCACGGCCCCGGCGGACTGCAACGACCTGTACCAGGAGGGCGTGGATCCCGCCCGCTACGAGGGCCTGGCCTGGGCCGAGACGGACGGGGCCGGGGTGAACGTGGCCATCGACCGTCCGGAGCACACCGAGGACTTCCACCAGGAGCTCTACACCACCATCACGGTCGACGGATCCCTGGTCCAGGGCGACGTGATCACCCTGTACATCGGCATGGCCGACGAGACCCCGCTGGGGCCGGCCAGCGCCGAGTGCCACGTGCGCGTGCCCTACCGGGCCTTCGAGCGCATCGACTGGCCGGTGGCCAGCCGCACCGACGAGAACGCCACCTGGGCCATGCTGGACGTGCCCGCGCCGCAGATGCGCACCTGGGGTGAGCAGGACGTGGCCGCGACCCGCGTGGTGCTGCCGTCGTTCGCGCAGGTGGGGGAGACCATCCCGGTGAAGGTGGCCCTGCTCGACCAGTTCGGCAACGCGGTCGAGGGCTTCAGCGGCTCGTTCGTGACCCAGCCGAGCCTGTCCGTGCCCGACCTGGTGGCCAACGTGCCCGTGCCCGAGACCGCCCCGGCCGTGGTCGATCTGGAGGCCACCCCGGATGAGGAAGGCGTGCTGCGCATCACCGTGATGGGCACCGACGGGATCCAGGCGACGTCCAATCCCTGCGTGGTCACCACGGACCCGCCGGAGCAGGACATCTTCTGGGGCGACATCCACAGCCACCACGGCGTGTCGTACACCGACGACGCCGGGGACTACATCGACGAGAACCTGCGCTACGCGCAGGACGTGGCCGGCCTGGACTTCGCGGCCGAGACCATGAAGCTGCCGCCCACCGAGGTGTACGCCGAGGACCTGTGGCAGGACCTGATGACCGGCTGCGCCATCCACGAGAGCGAGACGTTCGTTCCGGTGCTCGCCTTCGAGTGGATGGGAACGCCCACGGGCAGCGGCCACCACAACGTGTACTTCGACGACTGCTTCGGCGAGATCACGGTGGACATCAGCATCCTCGACCTGGACTCCGGGGACGGGCTGTACGCGTTCCTCGAGGACATGGAGGACGACAACCCCGGCCTGCGCGCGTTCGCCGTGCCCCACGCCACCCGCTACACCGGCAACGGCTGGGCCGCGATCGACGACGTGTACCGGCCCTCGGCCGAGGTGTTCTCCGAGTGGGGCCCGTCCATGGAGTCCGATGGCCTGCGCGGCGTGCTCGACGGGCTGATGCTCGGCAACCGCGTGGGCATCATCGCCTCGTCGGACAACCACGACGGGTTCATGGGCAACCCGCTGGCGACCAAGAACACCAAGGGTGGGCTGGTCGCGGTGCTGGCCGACGAGCTCGAGCGAGACGACGTGTGGGAGGCGATCCGCGACCGCGCGTCCTACGGTACGTCCAACATGGAGCGCATCATCGTGCTGCTGGACACCTTCGAGGAGGGGTACGCGGCGCGCATGGGCGAGGAGCTGATCGGGTTCGAGCCGGCGTTCGAGGTGCAGGTGCACGCCACCCACAACCTCGAGACCGTGAGCCTTCACCGCCTGTACCTCGACGGCGGCGAGGACGAGGTGGTCAAGGAGTGGACCTTCGGGGTCGGCGAGCACGACGCGGAGCTCGGCTTCGCCTCGTCCGACCCGGACTACGAGCTCGACGAGCCCGCCCTGTTCTGGGTGCACGTGCTGCAGGAGGACGGCGCCCAGGCCTGGACCAGCCCCATCTGGCTGCATCCGGACTGCGACGCGGACGCCGACGACCCGGCCGGGCTGTGCGAGCCCACGGACGACGACGACAGCGCCACGGACGATGATGACGACGACACCGTGGACGACGACGACAGCGCGGACGACGACGACAGCGCGGACGACGACGTGGCGGACGACGACGACTGCGCGTGTCGCACGGAAGGCGAGACCGGCGAGCAAGGGGCCGCCCTGGGGCTGGCGCTGCTGGGTCTGCTGGCGATGAGGCGGAGGCACTGAGCCGTGCGCGGGTGGGCGGTCGCATGCGTACTCGTCGGCCTGGCGGCTGTCGAACGCGATGGGTGGGCGTCCCCGATCAACCACGCCGGCTTCGACTACTACTACGGTGACCTGCACGCCCACACCGGGCTGTCCCGCGACGGCTACTCGACCGACACCGGCAACGTCTGCCCTGACGGCTACCCCTGCGGCCCGTACGCCAGCGTGATCGAGGACGCGCGGGAGACCTGGGACCTGGACTTCCTGTCGCTGACCGAACACGGCAACGGGATCCACGCGGTGTGGCACGCAGGCGACTGGGACCAGCAGGTGGTCGACCTGCTGGCCGCGGACGATCCGGAGGGCGGGTTCGTCACCGTGCCCGGGGTGGAGCTGTGGTTCTGGGACGGCAGCGGCGACATCCGCGACCACCGCAACCTGTACTTCTTCGGGGACGAGCACGACCTGCAGGACCTCCGCCTGCTGGACGTGGTCGGGGACTCGGGCGACCCGCCGTTCACCACGGATGATTGTCCCGAGATATTCGACCTGCTGGGGGACCTCGAGGGCGACCTCGGCCCGCTGCTGCTGATCCCGCACCACCCCGCGATCCGGCCGCCGGGGGCCGCCGACTGGATGTGCGCGGACCTGGCGTACAACCCGGTGGTGGAGAACTACAGCGAGCACGGCAACTCCACGTCGCCCTCGTACGACGGGTACTTCGATCCGGTGGACCCGAACGCGGAGCGACCGGATTCGACCGTGGACCGGGCGCTGTCACCGGACCACTACGGCCTGCGCATGGGCATCATCTCGGGGACGGACTCCCACGACACCCGGCCTGGTTCGGTGTGCGACATCGACCCTCGGTTCGCGGACAACGCGGTCAACTACGGGGGTGGTTTGACCGTGGTGGTGATGCCCGAGGGGGAGCCGCTGGACCGCACGGCGATCTACGAGGCTCTACGGGATCGGCGCGGCCAGGCCACGTCCGGGCCGAGGCTGCCGGTGGATTTCCGTGTGACGGTCGATGGGGTGGATGTCGCGCGCTTCGGCGAGGAGATCGAGTTCGAGGCCGGGACCGAGGTGACGTTCGCGATCCAGGTGTCGGCGGCGGACGCGGCCCACGTGAATGGGGCCGACCTGGTGCGGCCGGAGTTCTCGCGTACGGCCATGGAGGAACTGGAGGTCGGGCGCTACACCCTGTCCATGGTCCTCGACGAGGGGGACACGGTGGTCGCCTACGCGATCGTGCACGTGGACGGCGGAGCCTGGTGGGCGGATGCGGGCGTGGTCTGCGACGACAGCGGGGAGTCCGACCTGGAGCAGGTGTGGACCAGCCCGATCTGGGTCGATGTGGTGACCGGCGGAGATGACGACGACGACACGAACGCGGGGGATGATGACGACTCGGGTGGGGACGATGATACGGGGGTGGTGATCGTGGACGATGATTGCAGCTGCGATGTGGCCGAAGCCACGCCGCGTGGCTGGCTGGTCGTGGTGGGCATGGGTGTGTGGTGGGTGGCGCGGCGATGCCGCTGAAGAGCACTTTCATGAGGACGGCCTGAATGTACTGAGAGAGGGGTCAGGCACTTTCCATTACCATTTCGGCCGCTCGCGAAATGGTAGTCACAGGACCTGTGCCCTCGCGTTCGGGAGCTGTCAGGAAACGAGACCATGCAACGGAGCGCAGGTGAAGCCACGAAGAGGTTCACGGCAGTCGCGGCCGACCATGGGCTGCGGCCCGTTGAACCTCGGATCTGGCAACGCGAAGCTGTCGTCTGTTTCATCAGCACCACCGTGGAGCTCAGGGTGATGCTCGGCGCTGGCTGTGATCCCTATGTCACCATCGGGCCCGTGGGCGGCGAACAGTTCGGGCTCAAGCAGGTGGTCGGCGACCGGGCCCCCCAGCGTGAGGGCGAGCTCGTCTCGCATTCCGGTGAAGACGAGGACGACGTGCTCGATCGCCTCGCCGACCTCACGGCGCGGTACGCGGCCGACCTGCTGTCGGGCGACTTCTCCTCCCTCCCCCGCCTGCGCCACGTTCGGGCCCGCCAGACGCGTGAGGAGAACATCCGCACCTTCGGCACGTCCACCGGCGAGACACCGCGGTTCGACCACCGTCCCACGCTCGACGAGCTGTTCGCGGACGCGTCCAACGACGGCATCGTGGACGCCCGCGTGTACCAGGGTGTGTGGGACCACGAGTACACGCTCGCCGACCTCGCGACCTTCCTCGGTGAACCGGAGACGGCCATCCAGGTCCGACTGGACCGCTGGGACGGGCTCGGCTGAGCCCCTCCCCCGCCCCTCCTCCTCCTCTCGTTCCTGTGGCGCGAGAAAAGGCCTGAATGTACCGGCAGAACCGGGCCCCGCGTGGGGCTGGAGGAGACCGATTTCCATGTCATCACCGACCGCCTCTGCCGAGAACCCGATGCCTGCAAAGGCCACGGGGAGCAGTGCGTTCGGGTGGAACATGGCCTACGTCCACCTGATCGACGGTTGCGACCTCGAGGAGGCAGGGCCCGGCTAGGCGAATCGACACAGACGATGACCAGGAGCCGGGCCGCCGAAAGGCAGTCCGGCTTTTTTCGTTCCGGCCGGCACGGGCGACGCGGACTTTGACAACCGAATACACCGTTCATCGCGCGTCACACGAACGTCCGGGTGGCTACGGGGGCGAGGTCCTGGAGGAAGGACGCCGGCCTGTCGAGCCGGAGGCAGCGGGTTCGAGCCCCGTCGCTCCCGCCACCCGCCCGGAGTCCCGAGGTGACGTGCAACAGGAAAATGACGCGGGGATGGAACCAACGGCCGGTCACTGGGCTCATATCCCAGTCCCGAGAGGGCAGGTGGGTTCGACTCCCACCCCCGCCACGCGCCCATGGCTCAGCTGGTAGAGCGGCGGACTCTTAATCCGTAGATTCCGGGTTCGACTCCCGGTGGGCGCTCCAGTTCAGCCCCCGACAGGGGGCATTGCCGGGGTGGTGAAATGGCAGACACGCTGCGCTCAGGACGCAGTGGCCCTCGTGGTCGTGCGGGTTCGACTCCCGCCTCCGGCACCATCATCCACGGGCGGGTATAGCTCATCAGGTAGAGCGCCTGGCTTCCAACCAGACGGCGGCCGGTTCGAGTCCGGCTACCCGCTCCAGATCGCAGGGCGCACGGGATGTGCCTGTCCGTCTCATGAGCGGACCAGCGCGAGGTTCGAGTCCTCCCCCTGTGACCAGGAAGGTACCCGAGGTGGCATGGCCAAGATGGAAAGGCAGAGGACTGCAACTCCTCGATCCCCGGTTCGAGTCCGGGTGCCGCCTCCACACGTACCGCTGTAGCTCAATGGTCGAGAGCGTCTGTCTGATACACAGGAGGCTCCCGGTTCGAGTCCGGGCAGCGGTACCAGGAAATGACTCCCTAGCTCAACGGCTGAGCGCGCGGCTGTTAACCGCGTGGTTCGGAGTTCGAATCTCCGGGGAGTCGCCACGGGGACGTAGCTCAGTCTCTGGTCAGAGCGCCTGGTCGTGGCCCAGGAGGTCGTCCGTTCGAACCGGACCGTCCCCACCAGTTTCACCTTTTCGTGGGTCAGTTGGGCAGTGTGGTGAGCCCAGCGGACTGTAGATCCGCCGCCGCTGGCTTGCAGGTTCGATTCCTGCCTGACCCACCAGCTCATCGCGGGCGAGTAGCTCCAATGGTAGAGCAGCGGTCTCCAAAACCGTTGGCTGGAGGTTCGAGTCCTTCCTCGCCTGCCATGCACCGCGGGGAAATGGAGGGTAGCCGGTGCGCGGTGCCGGGCCCACCACTTCTCCGAACAGGGTGCTATCCTCACCCGGGTACGAGGCGATGGAGGAAATCCCGTGACGGAGTGGAAGCAGACACTGTGGGCCTTCTTCCTGCTGCCGAAACGCCCAGATACTGTCGGCGGAACCACCCGGTTCGTCTGACGAGGAGTAGCCCCGGGGTAGCGGTCTCTTCGCATCCCCCACCGTGCGTCTCGCAGGAGGACCCATGCACCGTGCGCCGTACCCGCTGCTGCTCCTCGCGCTCGCCCTCGGATGCCCGGCCGGAACCACGGCTGGGGACGACGACGACGCGGCCGACGACGACACGGCCGACGACGACACGGCCGACGACGACGACGACACGACCGCGCCCGTGGAGGCGTGTGACCGCTACACCACCTGGGGCTACTTCCACCTGACCGTGGATGACGACAACCCACCCGAGACCTGGGTGGGCGGGATGGTCGAGGACGGGCCCGAGCCCTGGATCCTCGACGAACTCGACCGGGAGGGCGACTGCGTCCTGTACGGCTGGGATCACCCTCCCCACTGCGAGCCTGAATGCGACGAGGACGAGTACTGCGGCTTCGGGGACGAGTGCCGGACCATGCCCGCGGTGATCTCCGTGGGCGCGGTGGCGGTGACCGGTACCGACCCACCCCTCACCCTCGACGAGATCGACAACGGTGTCTACATCGGCGGCGCGGACTTCCCCGATCTCTACACACCCGGAGACCTCCTCACCGTGGCCGCGTCCGGCAGCTCGGATTTCGACTCGTTCGAGCTCACCACCCTCGGTGTCGCCCCTCTGGGGACGATCTGCGAGGAGCTGACCATGACCGCCCACGAGGATATCGTCTGCGACTGGTCACCAGGGGAGGTCTCCGGCGCGCGGTTCCGCTTCACGATCTACAAGAGCGACCAGCACGGCGCATTGCCCGCCGAGCTGGTGTGCGACGTGGACGACGCGCTCGGCACGGTGGTCGTGCCCGCATCCCTGATCCAGGCCATCTGGGCGATGGACGTGTTCGACGAGCTCAACCCGGTCTCGGCCACCACGCGGCGCTACACCCAGGACCTGGTGATGACCGACCGGGGGTGCGTGGAGCTGCGCTCGCAGACGACGTGGGGGTCCGTGTACCTGACGTTCGTGGAGTGATCCGGATGTAACAAATAAAAAGGGAAGGACGCCCGGCGCAGCGTCCTTCCCCTGGTTCGGGGGGCAACCTCAGCTTCTACGTCAATCTCAGCTCCTGCTTTGCGCCCGGCAACTTCAGCGTCAGCATCTACCTGCTCCCCGGGGTCCCTTGTCCCGCTCCGCCTCTGCCTGGCCACCCGATCCAGAAATCAAATGCTACTGGCCGACCGTCCTAGTCCGCGATCTTTCGCATGTAGGCCGGTCGATCCAGTTCGTCCATGTCCAGCGGCACCTGCTGTTCCAGCACCTGCTGCCGGTCACGCTCCAGGAGCCTCGAATCCTCCTGGGGCGGCTTGTCGTACTCCTGCGTGATCTTCCGCTCTCGCACCGCGGTCGGCACGTCCAGCGGATCGCTGGCGCCGGCCCACGGTGTGACCGCCTGAGTGCGCGGCGGCACCGGCCGGAACACGCCGCTCAGCGGCGGCGCGCTCGGATTGACCACCTGCTCCTCGGCCTCGAAGCCCGTGGCGATCACCGTCACCTGGACCTCGTCCTCCATGGTGTCGTCGATGACCCAGCCGAAGATGATCTCCGCGTCCTCGTCCGCCTCCTCCTGGATCAACGTGGCCGCCTCGTTGACCTCGTAGAGCTTGAGGTCGCTGTTGCCCGTGATGTTGATCAGGATGCCGGTGGCGCCCGTGATGCTGATCTCGTCCAGCAGCGGGCTGGAGATGGCGCGCTGCGCGGCCTCCACGGCCTTCATCTTGCCGTTGGCCGAACCGATACCCATCAGCGCCAGGCCCTGGTTGCTCATCACGGTACGCACGTCCGCGAAGTCCACGTTGATGATGCCCTTGACCTGGATCAGCTCCACGATCCCCTTGACCGCGTGCAGCAGCACCTCGTCGGCCTTGCGGAAGGCGTCCTTCATCGAGGTGTTCTCGCCCGCGATGCTCAGCAGCCGCTGGTTGGGGATCACGATCAGCGTGTCCACCACCTCGCGCAGCTCGCGGATGCCCTGGTCGGCGTGCCGGCGTCGCTTCTTGCCCTCGAAGTTGAACGGCTTGGTGACCACGCCCACGGTCAGCGCGCCGACCTCCTTGGCCGCTCGGGCGATGATCGGCGCCGCGCCGGTGCCTGTACCGCCGCCCATGCCCGCGGTCACGAAGACCATGTTGGAGCCCGCCAGCAGCCCCTTGATCTCCTCGACACTCTCCTCGGCCGCCTGGCGTCCCACCTCGGGCCGCGCGCCCGCACCGAGCCCGTTGGTGATGCCGTACCCCAGCTGCACCTTCTGCGTGACCTTCAGCTCTCGCAGCGCCTGCTGGTCGGTGTTGGTGGCGATGAACTCCGCGCCCCTCAGCCCGGACTCCACCATCGTGTTGACCGCGTTGCCGCCGCCACCGCCCACGCCCACCACCTTGAGCACGACCACGTCGTCGCAATCGGTGGGAGGCCTCACCTCTGGCATGTCCGCAAAAGAAATCGTCATCTCGTTCCCCGCTCTCGTTCTCGCTCGTGCGTCAGCGTTGTTCTCTGCTACAGCTCCAGCTATACAGCCTTCTTCACCCAACCCTGCATGGTGCGACGAATCCAGTCGTAGATCGACGGCGAGCCGCCGTTCGACTTCGACTCCTCGGTGTCATGCGCCATGCCGTACTTCACCAGCCCCACGCCCGTCGCGAAGATCGGGCTGTTGATGACATCGGTGAGGCCGCCGGTCTCCCGGGGACTGCCCCTGCGCGCGGGCATGCCGAACACTCGCTCGGCGAGCTCGGGCATGCCCGGCAGGATGACCGAGCCGCCGGTCAGCACCACGCCGGCCGGGAGGTGATCCTCCAGACCAGTGCGTACCAGCTCCTGGTGGACCAGGGAGAAGATCTCCGTGACCCGGGGCTCGATGATCTCCGCCAGGATCGTCTTGTTGGTCGTGCGGGTCCTCGACCCGCCCACGGACTCCACCTCGAAGCTGGTGTCCTCGTCCACCATCGCGGCCAGCGCGCAGCCGTGCTTGCGCTTGATCCGCTCCGCCTCGGTCGCTGGGGTGCGCAACCCGTAGGCGATGTCGTGGGTGATGTGGTCGCCGCCCAGGGCCAGCACGCTGGTGTGCACCACGGCCCCGTCCACGAAGATGGCGATGTCCGTGGTCCCGCCGCCGATGTCCACCAGCATCACGCCGAGGTCACGCTCGTCCGGGGTCAGCGCGGCCTCGCTGGCCGCGAGCTGCTCCAGCACGATATCACGCACGTTGAGGCTGGACTTGTTACAGCAGTTGACGATGTTCTGGGCCGACGTGACCGCGCCGGTGACGATGTGCACCTTGGCCGACAGCCGCACGCCGCGCATGCCGCGGGGATCCTTGATCCCTTCGAGATCGTCGACGATGTACTCCTGCGGGATGATGTGGATCAGCTCCCGATCCATCGGGATGGCCACGGCCTGGGCCGTGTCCAGCACCCGGCTCACGTCCAGCCCCGTGACCTCGTGGTCCTTGATCGCGACCGTGCCCTGGGAGTTGAGCGACTTGATGTGACCGCCCGCGATGCCCACGAACACGGAGCTGATCTCCGCGCCCGCCATCAGCTCGGCCTCCTCCACGGCCTTCTGGATGGAGTCGACCGTGGACTCGATGTTGATCACCACGCCCTTGCGCAGCCCGTTGCTCGGGTGCGTGCCGATCCCCACGATCTCCAGTCCATGGTCCGTCTGCTCCCCGACGATGGCGGCGATCTTGGTCGTGCCGATGTCGAGGCCGACGATCAGGTTGGGTTTGCTCATAACTCCGCCTTCCAGGTCGCGACCACCTGGTTGCGCAGCGCCAGGTCCAGGCTCTCCACCTGGTCCAGGGCGATCAGCTCGCGGGTCAGCAGGGAATCGAGTCGCTGCAACCCGGTCTCGTAGTTGTCCTCGGCCAGCCGGAGGTCCACCTGCTGCTCGACCAGGCGCACCCGGTACAGGCCACCCCGCTCCACGGCGACCTCGCCGATGTCGTCGGCTTCCAGCGACTGTGACTCGCCGATCGCCGCGATCACCGCCAGGGCGCGACGCAGTCGTTCCCGGCTGCCGTCCGGATCCACGGCGCGCTGGTCCACGTCGATGCCAGTGATCACCGGCAGGTCGGTCCACTCGGTCGGGTCCACCGGCTTGAACACCTCGCCCAGGTGGTCCACGAACCACAGCTGCTCGTCGGCCAGCATCAGCGCGGGCTGGCGCTCGACCACCTGCACCGTCAGCCGGTCCGGGTAGCTGCGCCGCAGGGTGGCGGACTCGATCCAGGGCAACGCGGACAGCTCGTCGGCGATGGCCGCGAGGTCCAGCGTGGTGAGGTTGTCGCCGATATCCACGTCCGCGGTCTCCAGGATCACGCCGACGGGCACCATGTCGTTGCCACGCACGCTGATCTCGTGGAGACACAGGGCGTCGCTCTCCCGCAGCAGCTGCGGTCCGAACAGCGCGGCCGCGGTCACGGTCAGCAGGGTCCCGCCGATCACGAGGCCCACGGTCGTCGCGTTCAGCGCCTGGCGCCAGCCCGGCCGATCGAGGAATCCCTGTCGCTGCAGCTCGCGGCGCTGGTACACGGCATAGCCGAGGAACCGCAGCCAGGCCCGCTGCGCGGCCTCGGCGCCTTCCTGCAGGTCCGGGAACCCGTCCCGCATGTCCTCGGCCTGAGTCCGGATCTGCGTGCGGGTCTGCGTGGCCACCTGCCGACCGGCCCGGGCCGAGTGGATCGCGCCCTGCCTGCCGATCCGTGCGGAATGCTCCACGCCCGTTCGCAGGTGGGGCATCAGGAACACCAGCCCCCGGCGGGCCATCGCCAGGCTCCAGCGGAATGCGCGCCAGCCCAGGGACAGGGAGGTGGCCGCGGACCAGACCAGGGCGAACGCCACCGACCCGACCACCGCGCTGAGCGCCGCACCGAACCACCCGGTCGCGCCCACGGCGCGTCGGCTGACGTCGATCAGGGCGGCCAGCGCCTCCTCGAACCACACCTGGAGCGGGAATCCGCGACCCGGGGACACCGCCCGGAAGCTGTCGGACGGCTGCTTCTTCGACAGTCGGGGACGGACCTCGCTGTCGGGCGCACGTCGGCTCCGGGCCTCGCGCGTGCTCCGCTGCGGCGCCTCGGTGACCTTCTCCCGCCCCAACCTGCGGTTGGCCGTGCGACGGACCGTCTGGGTGTCCAGCACGCCCATCAGTCCGCCTCCGCGGCGCGCAGCTCGCACCGCGCTCCGGCCAGCATACGCTCGGCCACGTCACCGAAGGACAGGCCCGCCTCCCGGGCGGCCATGGGCACCAGCGACAGCTCGGTCATGCCGGGGATGGTGTTGATCTCGAGCAGGTGCGGGGCGTCGCCACCGCCGAGCATGAAGTCCACGCGCGCCACGCCGCGCACACCCACCAGGTCACAGGCCTTCACGGCCATCCGCTGGATGCTCGCGGTCGCGGCCGTGCTGATCTCTGCGGGGCAGATGTAGACGGTCCGCCCCTTGGTGTACTTGTTGCGGTAGTCGTAGAACCCGTCGTGGGGTCGGATCTCCACCGGCGGCAGCGGCCGTCCGTCCAGCATGGCCACCGTGACCTCGGGGCCGGCCACGAATTCCTCGACCAGGACCCGGCCGTAGCGCGCCGCGTCGGTCAGCGCGTCGGCGAGATCAGCGCGGTCCGTGACCACCGCCGTCCCCACGCTCGAGCCCTCGGCCGCGGGCTTGACCACCAGCGGGATGCCGAACGGGATGTGCACGTTTGCGGCGAGCGCCTCGTCCGGTGTGAGCACCCGGTCCCGGGGGACGGGCAGACCGCTGGCCTCCAGCAGTCGCTTGGTCCGGACCTTGTCCATGGCCAGCGCGGATGCGGCCACGCCCGACCCGGAGTACGGGATGTCGAGCAGTTCGAGCACGCCCTGAACACAGCCGTCCTCGCCGAACGTGCCGTGCAGCAGGATCACGGCTGCCTCGGCGCCTGCGTCGTGGAGTTGACTGGAGAGGTCCCGCCCCACGTCGATCTCGGCGATGTCGTAGCCACGATCGCGCAGGGCCGATGCGACAGCGGCACCGCTGGCCAGCGAGACGTCGCGCTCGGCACTCAGCCCGCCGAGGAGCACCGCGATCTTCCTGTCCCGCCACGCATCCAGCATCCGCCTGCCTGTACAGCCTGAAATACAGCTACCACCGCAATGTCGATTTTGGGGGTTTGCGCCAATATTGTCAACCTACGCGCGCGTCAAGTTTGTCTTTTTTTACCACGCGCACGATAGGCGGGTTCCAGCTTCACACCAGCACGACTGGAAACCCGCTCGGCCAGGTAGGCGACGAGCAGCTGGAGGTCGTGACTCGACCCCTCCCCCAGGTTCACGGCCACGTTGGGATCCTGCTCGTCCAGCGTGACATCACGAAGGCGGATGCCCTTGACGTCCACGGATTGCAGGACCTCGGAGGCTGTGGATTCCCGAGGATCCAGGAACATGCGAAATCTACCATTCCGCACGTTTTCCTCTGTTTTCCTGCTACCAGTGGTAATTTCTTCACCGGCGAACAGATCGCCGGTCGTGGACCGGGGCAGCGCGAACGCGACCCAGGCGATGGCCTGCCTCACACGCAGGGGGAACGCGTCCACGTCGGGATCCACCTCCCGCGCCAGCCGGACCTGGATCCGGGCGCGATCCGTGAGCACGCCCACGGCCACCACGTGTTCGCGCAGCTCGCCGAAGCAGCGGCGCACCACGCCCCCCACGGTGCCGTCCTGCCCTGGGGCGCCGAAGGGCACGTCGAAGCCGAGGTCCGCGGACGCCTGCGCCAGCCTGCCCAGGGTGGCCCCGGCCTCGGCCACGATCACGGCCGCGGGCACCTCGGCCAGGATCTCGACCGGGTCGATCTCCCGGTCCACCGGGCGTACCGTGTGACAGCCCCGGGTGACCACCACGACCCCGTCCACGCCGCCGTCCCCGACCAGCACGCCGTGCGACTCGCCGAGCACGAACACCGGGACGCGCTCCTCGCGACACCAGCGCAGCAGGGCCAGCCACCCGGGAACGTCCTGCACGGCCACCAGGGCCTCGGCCGGGCCACCGCTGCGGAACGCGGTCCAGGCGCACATGGACTCGTCGAAGCGCACGTCCCCTGCCTCCAGCGCAGCGAGCTGCTGCCGCCGGGCCTCGTCCAGCCGCTGGCGCGACCGGCCGCGTCGCCGGGGGTCAACCGCCATCGCCACCCCTACCTCGTTCGCGAAGTCCTTCGAGCAGCTCCTCACCGACCCGGTACACGTCACCCGCACCCAGCGTGATCACGATGTCGCCCTTCTCCACCGTGTCCAGCAGGTAGGCCACGATCGCCGCACGATCCGGCAGGTACACCGCATTCTTGTGACCGTGCTCCCGCAGTCCCTGGTACAGGCCCCGACCGGTGACCCCCTCCACCGGCCGCTCCCCGGCGGCGTAGATGTCGGTCACCACGAGCAGATCCGTGTCGTTGAATGCGCTCATGAAATCATCCTGCAGGTCCTGTATGCGCGAGAACCTGTGCGGCTGGAACACGGAGATCACGCGCCTGCCGAATCCCTCGCGGGCCGCCTGCAGGGTGGAGCGGATCTCCACGGGGTGATGCCCGTAGTCGTCGATCACCAGCACGCCGCCCTCGTTGCCACGCTCCGTGAATCGCCGCGACACGCCGCCGAACTGGTTCAACGCACGACGCACGACCTTGAACGGGATGTCCACCTCGAGGCTGGCCGCGACCACGGCCAGGGCGTTGAGCACGTTGTGTCGGCCGGGCATGTTCAGCTCGACCTTGCCCAGCCATCGGTCGTTGTGCATCACCGTGAACACGCTGGTGCCGCCGCTGAAGTGCAGGTCCACGGCGTGCACCTCGGCTTGCGAGGACAGCCCGTAGGTGATGTAGCGCTTGTGGATGCGGGGGATGATCTTCTGGATCACGGGGTGGTCCAGGCAGATCACGGCCGCGCCGTAGAACGGCACCTTGTTGATGAAGTCGAGGAACGCCTGCACCAGGGTGTCGAAGTCCTGGTAGTGGTCCATGTGCTCGCGGTCGATGTTGGTCACGATCGCGACCGTGGGCGACAGCTTGAGGAAGGAGCCGTCGCTCTCGTCGGCCTCGGCGACCAGGAAGTCCCCCTCCCCCAGCTTGGCGTTGCTGTCGATGGAGTTGAGCCGACCGCCCACGACCACCGTGGGATCCATGTTGGCCGCGGCCAGGCACTCGGCCAGCATGGACGTGGTCGTGGTCTTGCCGTGGCTGCCGGCCACGGCGAGGCCGTGCTTCATGCGCATCAGCTCGGCGAGCATCTCGGCCCTCGGGATCACCGGGATCCCCCGGTCGTAGGCCGCCACCACCTCCACGTTGTCGTCCTTCACCGCCGAGCTGATCACCACCACGTGGGACCCCTCGACGTTGTCCGCCGCGTGGCCGAGGGCCACCTCCGCGCCCTGGGAGACGAGCTGGCGCGTGACCGGCGACTCGCGCAGGTCCGACCCGGACACCTCGTAGCCCAGGTTGATCAGGACCTCGGCGATCCCACTCATGCCGATCCCGCCGATGCCGACGAAGTGGACCCGTCGGGTCCTGCGGAACAGCGCCTTCATGCTCGCCTCCAGCCCGCTCGCTGGCGGGCGTCCAGTCGCAGTGTCGTCACAGCCAGTCCCCCCGGTCGGGCACCTTGCCCCCGCCCACCGGAGACCACCGCCGCTGCGGCTCGTCCGGTTGCCCCCCGCGAACCCGGCGGTTGCCCACCAGGGCCTGGGAGCTGATGTTGAGCAGCACGCCCACCATGAACAGGTAGGCCACCAGGGAGGATCCTCCGTAGCTGACGAAGGGCAAGGTCAACCCCTTGGTGGGCAGCAATCCGGTGACGACCATCATGTTGATCACGGCCTGCAGGCCGATGATGAAGGTGATGCCCGTGCCCAGCAGCTGGCCGAACAGGTCGGGAGCTCGGCGCGACAGCGTGGTCCCCCGCCAGATGAACACGGCGAAGGCGGCCAGGGTCAGCGTCACACCGACCAGGCCCAGCTCCTCGCCTACCACGCTGAAGATGAAGTCCGTGTGCGCTGCGGGCAGGTAGAACAGCTTCTGGGTGCCCGCGCCGAGCCCGACCCCGAAGGCCCCCCCGCGGTGGAACGCCAGCCAGCTCTGGATGATGTGGAAGCCGGTGTCCGCCTGGTCGGCCCAGGGATCGAGGAACGCCAGCAACCGGCGGCGCCGGTACTCCGCCCCGATCAGCACCACGAAGGCCAGGGGCAGGGCCACGGTGAAGATGGCCGACAGGTGCAGGATCCGGGTCCCGGCGATGAACATCATCGCGAACAGGATCGAGGCCAGCACCGCGGTGGTGCCGAAGTCCGGCTCCAGCAGGATCAGCGCCAGGGCCAGTCCCGCGACGATCAGGTGGGGCAGGATGCCCACCGAGAACGTGTCGATGTGCTCCTGCTTCTTGGCCAGCGAGTAGGCCAGGTACAGCACGAGCGCGAACTTGGCCAGCTCCGAGGGCTGCAGGTAGATGAAGTGCAGGTTGATCCAGCGGGTGGCACCACCCATGGTGCTGCCCACCCCGGGGATGAACACCAGCACCAGCATCACCATCACCGTGCCCAGGATGGGGTACGTCCAGCGCCGGTAGAACTGGTAGGGGATGCGTGCCGCGATCGCCATCGCGAGCAGCCCCACACAGGCGAACGCGGCCTGCCGCGACAGGTAGAAGTGTTCCTGGCCGTACACGTCGGCCGCACGCACACCGCCGGCCGAGTAGACCATGACGATGCCGAGTCCGACGAGACCCAGCACACAGGTCATCAGTACGGGGTCCACGTGTCGCCGAACGGCCTTCATCGCAGATCCTCCACCAGCGTGCGGAAGGTGTCCCCGCGCTGCTCGTAGTCACGGAACTGGTCGTAGCTGGAGCACGCTGGGCTCAGCAGCACCGCATCGCCCGGGCGGGCGATCGTCTGCGCCGCGGCCAGGGCGCCAGCCAGGTCCTCCGCTCGCTCGAACGGGACGCCGCCCTCGGTCAGGGCCCCGGCGATCACGTCCGCGGCCTGGCCGAACACGACCGCACCCCGGGCCTGCTCGGCCAGGGCCTGGACCAGCGGCCCGTAGTCGCCCCCCTTGTCCTTGCCGCCGAGCAGGACCACGGCCGGGCGGGGGCACCCCTCTAGGGTCTTGGCCGCGGACGCGACGTTGGTGGCCTTGCTGTCGTTGTAGAAGGCCACGTCATCGACCGTTCCCACCCACTCCATCCGGTGCGGCAGCCCGCGCAGCGTCGGCAGCGCCTCGGCCACGGCCTCGAGATCCGCGCCTGCGGCGAGCGTGCAAAGCAGCGCGGCCATCAGGTTCTCGATGTTGTGGGCACCCGGCACGGCGAACGGTTCCAGCTCCACGCGCTGGACCACTCCGCCTCGCCGCACGACGAGTGAACCACCGTCGAGGAACGCGCCGTCGACGCCGTGGTCGCGCAAGGAGAAGGCCAGGTGGCGACCCGGGACGTGCGAGATCATCGCCACGACCCGGGTATCGGAGGCGTTGTAGACGACGGTGTCGTCCTCGCCCAGGTTCACGAAGATGTTGGCCTTGGCGTCGCAGTAGGCCTCGAAGCTCGGGTACCGGTCCAGGTGGTCCTCGGTCAGGTTGAGCAGGGCGGCCACGCGGGGGTGGAAGGTGGGCGCGGTCTCGAGCTGGAAGGAGCTCACCTCGACCACGGCGAGGTCGTAGGGGCCCTCGAGCACACCGTCGCTGAGGGGCACGCCGAGGTTGCCCCCGACGAACACCGACCGCCCGGCTGCGACCAGCAGGTCCCCGCAGAAGGTGGTGGTGGTCGACTTGCCGTTGGTCCCGGTGATGCCCACGACCACACAGTCCAGCTGCGAACAGGCCAGCTCGAGCTCACCGATCACGGGCACCCCCGCCCGGATGGCCGCGGCCACGTGCGCCTGCTCCGGCGGTATCCCCGGACTGAGCACGATCAGATCCGCGTCGAGGAAGTCCTGCTCGCGGTGCTCACCCAGCACGAGCGAGGCTCCCTCGCTCCTGGCGAGGGCGACCACGGCGGCCAGCTGGTCGGCGCTGCGTCGGTCGGTCCCGGTGACGCGGGCCCCGCTGCGGGCGCACAGGCGGAGGGCCGCCTGGCCGCTACGGCCCAGGCCCATCACCAGCACCTTGGTCTCGCGGAGCCTCATCGCTGTCGTGCCTCGATTCCCTGGACCACCCGCTCCATGTGCATGCCCCGCGATCCCTTGACCAGGACGCGATCGCCGGCCTCGAGCTCGGCGAGCAGGTCATGTACGAGGTCGTCGTGGGACGCATACCAGCCCACCCGTTCCGGGCTCATGCCGGCTGCTCGCGCACCCTCGGCCAGGTGCCGGCCCAGGGGCCCGGTCACCATCAGCCGGTCCACATCGAGGGCCGCGGCCGTCTCCCCGATCTCCCGGTGGAGCTCCGCGCCGGTGACCCCCAGCTCCAGCATGTCGCCCAGCACCGCGAACCGCCGCCCGCCACCCTCGCCCGTGACCAGGGTCTCGAGCGCGGCCGCCACGGAGCGGGGGTTGGCGTTGTACGTGTCGTCGATCACGTGCACATCGCCGATCTCGCGCACCTGCATACGCCCCCCGGTGACACGCACGCCGGACAGCGTCGCCGCCGCGGCCTCGGGGTCGACGCCTGCGGCCCAGGCCACCGCCAGCGCGGCGGCCGCGTTGGCCACGTTGTGCCTCCCCGGCAGCGGCACGTCGCAGGTCAGCTCGTCGCCGAACAGGGACAGCACGGCACGGCTGCCGTCCAGGTCGGCCGCGTCCACCCGCAGGATGCGCACGTCGGCCTCGGCGCGGGCGCCGAAACGGATCTCCCGCGTGCCGTCCGGTCGCGGGAACAGCGCGCTGCGCGGATCGTCCGCGTTGGTGATCAGCACCTCACCTGGCCTCGCGTCCTCGAACAGCTCGCCCTTGGCCCGGGCCACGCCGTCGAGGTCCGCGAAGAACTCCAGGTGGGCGGCGGCCACGTTGGTCACCAGCCGGATGCCGGGCTCGGCGATGCGGGCCAGCTCCCGGATCTCGCCGGGTGCGGACATCCCCATCTCCAGCACGATCCAGGCGTGATCGTCCTGCAGGTGCATCAGGGTCAGGGGCAGGCCCACGAGGTTGTTGAAGTTGCCCGTGGTGGCCAGCCCCGAGCCGGCAGTGCGCATCACCGCGGCGATCATGTCTCGCGTGGTGGTCTTGCCGCTGGAGCCGGTCAGGCCGATGACGGGCACGTCAGCGCTGCGCCGCACGGACCGGGCCAGCTGCCCCAGGGCGACCAGGGGATCGTCCACCCCCACCACGAAGCTGCCAGCGGGCACCTCGGCGCGGGCCGAGGCGTGAGACTCCGCCACCACCGCGCCCGTCCCACCCCGTGCCAGCACGTCGCCCACGAAGTCGTGGCCATCGAAACGATCACCCGCCAACGCGAAGAACACCGTGCCCGGCCCTGCCGCACGAGAGTCGGTGGTCACCCGCCAGGGGCCCGGTCCGACCGTGCCCGACAGCTGTCCCGAGACCGCGGCCAGGAGCTGCTCGGTCGCGATCTCGCGAGGAGGGTGGAACAGGGTGCTCATGGGGTCACCCGTCGCTCGAGCGCCTCGAGCGCCACGTCCCGATCGTCGAACCGGTGGGCGTGGTCTCCCACGACCTGCACCTGCTCGTGCCCCTTGCCCGCGACCAGCACCAGGTCCGCCGGGTCCGCCTCGGCCACGGCCCGATGGATCGCGCGGCGGCGATCAACCTCCACGAGGTGATCGCCGCCCGTCCGCTGCACGCCGGGCAGGACCTCGGCGATGATGGCCGCGGGGTCCTCGCTGCGTGGGTTGTCGGTGGTCACCACGGACAGGTCCGAGCCGCCCGCGGCGGCCTCACCCATCAGCGGTCGCTTGCCGCGGTCGCGGTCGCCACCGCAGCCAAACACCGTCACGATGCGTCCGGGCACCAGGGGTCGCAGCGCGGCCAGCACCCGTTGCAGGGCGTCGGGCGAATGCGCGTAGTCCACGAGTACGGTGGGCACGTCCACGCTGGGGCCTGGCCCGCGCGGCAGCGTCACCGGCTCCAGCCGCCCGGGCACGCGGCGCACGGCCCGCAGCCCGTCGGCGATGGCATCCGGATGGACGTCCAGCGCCAGCGCGATCCCCGTGGCCACGACCACGTTGGCCAGGTTGAAGGCCCCCACCAGGGAGCACTCCAGCCGGATCGGTCCCGCCGGCGTGACCAGCTGCCCTCGGATCCCCTCGAGATCGAACGCGACCTCGCTCGGGACCACGTCCGCCGCGGTCACGGCGCCAGCGGACACGCGGATCACGTCGCGCCAGCCAGCCACGAATCCCTCCCCCTCGGGATCGTCCACGTTGACCACCAGGCGACGTCGGGGCTTGTCGCTGCAGGCCAGCAGCTCGGACACGATGCGCTTCTTGGCCTCGAGGTATCGCGCCATGTCGCCGTGGAAGTCCAGGTGGTCGCGGCTGAGGTTGGCGAATGCGGCCACGTCCAGGTGACAGCCCACGGCGCGCCCCTGCTGCAGGGCATGGGAGCTGACCTCCATCACGACCGCGTCCACACCCGCGTCCCGCATCTGGGCCAGCGCGGCCTGCAGTTCGGGCCCCTCCGGTGTGGTGTGCGTGGCCGGTCGTACGCGGCCAGCGAGCCGGATGCCGGTGGTCCCGACGGCTCCCACCGTGCGGCCGGCGCGCTGCAGGATCGCCTCGACGAGGTAGGTGATGGTGGTCTTGCCGTTGGTCCCCGTCACGCCGGCGAGGGCCAGGCGACGAGAGGGATCACCGTGGAACGCGGCGGCGATGCGCGCCAGGGCGCGCCGGGCATCGGGGACGTGCAGGACGGTCACGTGGTCGGGCAGGTCGGCCACGGGCCGCTCCAGCACGACGGCGGTGGCGCCGGCCTCCACGGCCGCACCGATGAAGCGGTGCCCGTCGGTCAGCGTGCCCGGGATGGCCGCGAACAGCCCGCCGGGCACCACCGACCTCGAGTCGTAGGCCAGCGACACGATCGTGCCACTCGCCGGCCCGCTGATCCGCGCCTCCGGCACGGCAGCGGCCGCCTCGTCCAGGGCCAGGATCTTCACTGCGGCTGCGCCTCCCCGAACGTGAGGCTCACCTCGTCGCCCTCGCGCAACGGAGCGCCTGCGGGCGGAAGCTGTTCGACCAGTCGGCCGCTGCCCTCGATGCGCAGCGCCACCTCGCGTTCGGCGAGCCGGGCCACGGCTGCCCGGATGGTCAGGCCGGCGAGGTCGGGCATGGCCTCCTCGCCGTCGAGATCGTCGGTGAGGTCGTCCACGGACAGGGCCAGGTCGCCCTCGGTGAGCGGGACGACGTCCACCTCCTGGCCCGGGTCGTCGGCGCCGCGCATCGCCGATGCGTCCGACTCCGGCGAACAAGGGTCCGGGTCGTCCTGCTGCTGGAGCTGCTCGACCTGTTCGGCGAGCAGCTCGTCCGGCGCCGGCTCGGGGAGCGGCGTCACGCCCAGGTACTGCAGCGTGCGGGTGGTCACCTCCTTGAACACCGGGCCGGCGACCGTGCCGCCGTAGTGCTTGCCCTGGGGCTCGTCCACCACCACGACCACCACGACCTGGGGATCCTCCAGCGGCGCGAACCCGATGAACGAGCTGACCCACATGGTGCGGTCGTAGCGCCCGGTGGCCGAGTTGACCTTCTGGGCGGTGCCGGTCTTGCCACCGCAGGAGTACCGATCCAGGCGCGCACGCGTCCCGGTCCCGCCCTCCCCCACGACCAGGCCCATCATCCGGCGCACCTCGTGTGCGGCGTCGGCGTCGAAGCAGCTGTCCACGGCCACGGGCTCGCGGGCATCGACGAGCTCGGCGTGCCGGTCCCGCACCTCGTGGATGATCCGGGGCTGCAGCAGGGTGCCGCCGTTGGCCACGGCGCTGAGCGCAGACGCGAGCTGGATCCCGGTGACGGAGATGCCCTGGCCGAAGGCGTGGGTCGCCAGGCCGATGCGGCGCCAGCTCCGCCAGTCCCGCAGGATCCCCCCGGACTCACCGGCCAGGTCGACCCCGCTGGAGCGCCCGAAGCCGAGCCGGGCGTAGGCGTCGTGCAGGCCCTCTGGGGTGACCTTCTCGGCGATCTTGGCCGACCCGATGTTGGACGAGACCTGCAGGATCTCGTCCACGGTCATCAGGTCGTAGGCGTGGGTGTCGTGGATCGTGTTGCGGCCGATACGGTACGCGCCGTGCTCGCAGTCGAACACCATCTGCGGTGTGACCAGCCCGAGGTCGAGCGCCGTGGCGACGAGGAAGGGCTTCATGGTGGAGCCCGGCTCGAACGAGTCGCTGACCGCGCGGTTGCGGAAGCTGGCACGATCGAATTCACCGAACTCGTTGGGATCGAACGTCGGCGCGTTGGCGATGGCCAGCAGGTCCCCGGTGTGGGGGTCCATCACGATCACGAACGCACCCTTGGGGCGGTACAGCTCCACCGCCCGCCCCAGCGCCTCCTCGGCGATGAACTGGATGTGCCGGTCGATGGTCAGCCGGACGGTGTGCCCCTCGGTGGAGCGCTTGACCACCACCCCCTGGGGCGTGATGTTGCGGCGACGGCCGTCACGCAGGGAGACGTAGGTCTCCTTCTCCCCCATCAGGATCTCGTCGTAGCGGGCCTCCAGCCCCTCGAGGCCGTTGCCGTCCACACCCACGAAGCCGAGGATCTGGCCGGCCAGCATGCCATTGGGGTAGTGCCGCTTCGCCTCCGGTGTGCATCGCACACCGTCGAGCCCCAGCGCCCGCACCTCGTCGCTGACGTCCGGGTCGACCTGCCGCTTCAACCACACGAACCTCCGCTCACGGCGCAGCGCCTGCTCCAGCTCCTGCGGCGACAGGTCGAGCACCGGCGCCAGTTGCTGCGCCGTTGCGATCGGGTCTTCCACGAGCGCCGGGTCCGCGAAGATCGAATCCAGTGTGACCGACACGGCCAGTTCCCGGCCCGCGCGGTCCAGGATCGCGCCCCGCTTGGGATGCAGCGTCACCGGGCTCTCGTACTGTCTCGTGATCCGCTCCTCGAGCTGCGGATCCGGGACGACCATCAGGGAAACGGTGCGGTAGGCGAGCAGGCCGAATCCGAGCGCGAACAGCAGCAGGACGGCCTGGGAGCGCCAGTGCACCACCCGTCGGCCGGTGGTGCGAGGCCGGGTCGTCGGGGATGGCCTGCGAGGGGTTCCGAGGTTCCGGTCGAACGTTCTGCGGCCTGCCATGACCCCCCGAGCCCTTCTCACTCCACGCGGCGTACAGCGCCAGCGGAGGCCTCCTGCAGACCGATCTCGTCTGCGCGTTGACTGAGGTACGCGGGCGCGCGCAAGGAGGCGAGCTCCGCGTTGAGCAAGCGGTGCTCCCGCTGCAACTCCGATTGCTGACTGCGAAGCTGGTGCACCTCGTACGTCAGCTGGGTGGTCTCCATCTTGGCCCACGCCACGAACAGGCCCCCCAGCAGGATGTACACCAGCGCGATCCAGGGAACCCAGCGTGTCCAGGTCCCGTGCGTCGGGCGGACGCGCTCCGCGCCCACCGCCCCCGATCTCCGGTCCTCGTGTCTGCCGTCCATCGTCAGCAACCTCGTCCTCTACTGCTTCCGGTCCAGCACCTCACCGCGAGCAGGCTCCGTCCGTACGGCGACCCGGAGCAGGGCGGAACGCGCCCGCGGGTTGAGGTTCACCTCTTCAGCCGAGGGCTTGAAGGCCCTCTTCCGCATCCGCTTCAACGTCGGCATCCGCCGACAGACACAGGCCCCGAGATCGGGGGGGCAGGTACATGGGTTCTCCTGCTCGCGCAGGAAGTTCTTGACCACTCGATCCTCGAGCGAGTGGAAGCTCAGCACGGCCAGGCGGCCGCCAGGGGCGAGCAGCTGCACGGCCTGGGGCAGGGCCCGCCGCAGCTCGTCGAGCTCGCCATTGACGCGTATCCGCAGCGCCTGGAAGGTGCGCGTCGCCGGGTGGGTGCGCCGGCCACGCCGGCCTCCCAGCGCGGCCGAGACCACGTCGGCCAGGTCGGAGGTGCGCCGGAACGGGGTCGTGCGTCGCCGCCGCACGATCGCCCGCGCCACGCGGCGGGAGCCTCGCTCCTCGCCGTAACGCCACAGGGTGTCGGCCAGCTCGCGTTCGTCGAGGTCGTTGACCAGGTCCGCGGCCGTGGGGCCCTGCTCGCGGTGGTAGCGCATGTCGAGCTCGCCGTCGTGGGAGAAAGCGAAGCCGCGGTCGGGGTCGTCCAACTGGTGGGAGCCCACGCCGAGGTCCATCACGATCCCCCGGAGGGAACCGTGATGCCACCCCAGCGCCCGGGCCTGCTCCGCCATCCTGCTGTATGAGCTCCTCAGCACCTGCACCCGCTCTCCGAATTCCGCCAGCCTTCTGCATACCGCTTCTACTGCTGCAGGGTCCCGGTCCAACGCCAGCAGGCGACCGGAGTCGCCCAGGCGCCGGGCTATCGCCTCCGCGTGCCCGCCCCAGCCGGCCGTGGCGTCGAGATAACGCCCCTCTCCCGCGACGACGAGGGCCTCGACCGTCTCGGAGAGCATGACCGGCTGGTGGCGAACACGTTCATTCATCCTCGTCGTCCATGGGGACCACCAGGTCGTCCAGGAAGCCCCCGATATCCGTTGTCGCCGCTTCCTCCTCGCGCCGCGTCTCCAGCCGGTCCGGATCCCAGATCTCCAGGGTGTCCATGAAGGAGAGCACCACGGCCTCCTTGCCCAGACCGGCACGCTTGCGCAGGTGTTGCGGCACCAGCACTCGCCCCTGCTTGTCCACCGGCACCTCGTTGGCGATGCCCATGAACAGCAGCTGGAACGAGCGCGCTGCCTTGTTGAAGCGAGGCTGGCGAGCGACCTTCCGCTCGAGCCGTCGCCACTGGTCGAGGGTGAAGCCCTGGACCGCGCCGTCGTTGTAGGTCAGGACGATGGAGTGGTGGCCGTGGGCCCGGAGCGCCTCCTTGAGCTTCGATCCCAGGGGGATCCGCCCCCGGTCATCGAACTTGCCCTGACTCTGCCCCTGTACACCCAGCACGACCGCGCACCCGCCCGTCCGCCGCGACCACTTCCTGCCGCGAATTCCTACCGTTTACCATCTTGTGCCACGCGTCCCCATGCTAACCCATTTCCCCCCCAAGGGGGGTAAAAAAAAGGAGAAACTGGGGGCCCCTCAAGTGCCCGGAATCACTGGCTTTTTTGACCTTTTTCAGGCCATACCAGATGTTGGGGTCATGCACCTCTCTCACCACAAGATATGGGGCTGTACATCCGTTCAGATGGGCGATTCGTCCCGGGGTCACCGAGCCACCCCGACCGAGGGAAGGTATCATCACCCTCCTGGAGGCATGCCCCTTGACCGATATCCGTACCATCTCGGTCAACCGCAAGGCAAGGCGGGAGTACGATGTCGAGGAGACCGTGGAGGCGGGGCTGGTCCTCGTCGGTTCCGAGGTGAAGTCCCTGCGCGCCGGCACGGTCGACATCGGCGACGCGTACGTGCAGTTCCGCGGGGGCGAGGCGTTCCTGATCGGCTGCCACATCTCGCCCTACACCGAGGCCAATCGCCTCAACCACGACCCCCTGCGGGAGCGGAAGCTGCTGCTGCGGGCTCGTCAGATCAAGCGGCTGATGGGCAAGGTCACCGAGCGAGGCTACTCGTTGATACCCATGCACCTGTACTTCCGGGGCGCTCACGCCAAGGTCGAGCTCGGCCTCGGCAAGGGAAAGAAGCTGCACGATCGGCGGGCGGACATCCGCCGCAAGGAGGCGGACCGGGACATGGAGCGCGCCCTGCGGAGGGCGCGGGAGTCGTGAGGGGGGCCGCGCTCGCGCTGATCCTGCTGATCCCGGCGTCGGCCGCCGGCGACGTCCTCCCCCAGCGCGCGCGCGCCGGCACGGTCGCGGTCGAGGATGCCCGGATCTGGTCCGCCGAGGTCGACGCGGCGCTGCCGTCGGCCACGGCGGAGGCCCCTCCCCCCGACACGGCCACGGATGCCGACCTTCGGCAGGCGCGCGCCGAGGGTGCGGGACAGGAGGCCGACTTCGACCTGCCCTCCGCCCTTCGCGCCTACCTGCGCGCATGCACCGGCGCCCGGCCGAACGGAGATGCTCCGGCGGCGTGGTCGACCTGGGAGGCAGCCTGCGACGACGCCGTGCGTGTGGCGTGGGGACTGGAGGACGACGCCGCGTTGCGTCAGGCCCTGTCCGCCCTCCTGGGCGCCCGCCCGGAGCGAGATCTGCCAGCCGGCCGCTTCGCCGAGGGCACCCGGGTTCGGGCGCGGGACCTCGCGGCCGGCCAGCAGATCGGCGCCCTGCGGGTGCAGGGACGCGGCCAGCCGGTGTGGGTCGACGGCCGCCCTCGAGGCCTGGCACCGCTGGTGATGCCCGGTCTGCCCCTGGGGCAGCATCGGGTCACCTGCGGCGAGCGGCAGGCCGACGTGATGGTCCAGCCAGGTGTGCCGATCATGGTCGACTGTGCGATCCCGGACCAGGTCGAAGGGGCCCACACCATCGGTATGCGCCTGCACTCCGGGCAGGCCGCAGTGGTCCTGGCCGCGGACGACGCCGTGCGGATGGATCCCGGGACCTGGGTGTTCTGGTCGGACATGCAGGTGACCGGGCTGCACGTGGGCCAGCCCAGCGGCTGCGGCGACGGGGTGCACCAGGTGCAGGCGCTGCGCGTACGCTGAGTGCGTTTCGCGCGCAGGCGCCCCTCGATCCCGCAGGTGACCGCATTGACAGCACGCGCGGGAGGATCCAGTATCCTCCGACATCTCCGGAGCCCCGATGATGCGACTCGCGATCACGTTGCTGCTGCTCCCGGCCATGGCCGTGCTGCCCGCGTGTGGTGGCAAGGGCGGACAGTCCGGCGTGGGCCTGGCCATTGGCGATCAGGCACCGGACATCGATCTGCGGGGCCTGTACGGCACGCGGGACCGCTCGCTGAAGTCGTACGAGGGCCAGGTCGTGCTGGTGAACTTCTGGGCCTCGTGGTGCATTCCCTGCCGGCTGGAGATGCCGGAGCTGGAGTCCCTGTGGATCCGCTACCAGGACGACGGCTTCGTGGTGCTCAGCGTGAGCGTGGACGCGGACCAGCGTGACGCAGCGGCGTTCCTCGACGCCGTCCCGGTCAGCTTCCCGGTCGCATGGGACGCCGACGGCGAGGTGTCCGGCACCTACAAGGTCTCCACCCTCCCCCGCTCGATCCTCGTGGACCGGCAGGGTAGGGTCCGGGGACGCTACGACGGATTCGACTCGGCGACCTTCGAGGGCCTCAGCCGCGAGGTCGCCGCGCTGCTGGAAGAGACCCCGTGATGACGCACATCAAGCGCCCGGGCAAGCGACGCCACATCATCGCCGCGCTGCTGCTGTTGCTGGCATCGGTCGGGATCTGGGGAGCCTACGACCTCACCGTCGAGCACCTCAAGGTCCTCACCGACCCCGACCACGAGAGCTGGTGCACGGTCGAGGGCACGGCCTTCGACTGCGCCAAGGTCAGCGAATCCGACTACGCCGAGTGGCAGGTGTTCCTGTTCCGCTGGCCCCTGCCCACCTCGATCCCGCCGCTGGGGTTCTTCGCCGGGTTCGCGACCCTGGTCCTGCTGGGCTGGTGGCGCCGCGGCGACGGGAGCTACCCCGCAGACCAGGCCCGCGACGACACCCTGGCCTTCGCCTGGCTGCTGCTGCTGCCCGCGGCCGTGGTCGACGGTCTGCTGATCTACGTGATGAAGGCGATCCTGCAGACGTGGTGCATCGTGTGCCTGACCCTCGATGGTGCCACCCTGCTACTGCTGATCCTCACGCCGCTGGCTCGCACGAAGGGGTACCGCCACCTGTTCCGCGATGGGGTAGCCGGCGGGCTGCGACACGCCAACTGGCTGGTCTTCGGGCTGGTGTTCGCCCTGGTCGTGGTCGTGGGCCAGCTCACCTACTCGGGCGGCATCGAGGACGCCATCGCCAGCAACCGGGCCCAGTTCATCGAGGACTTCGAGGGCGCCGCCCCCACCCTGGCCGAGCTGCCCTGGGACGAGCACTACCTCGGTGAGCCGGACGCGCCCTTCCACGTGGTCGAGTACGCGGACTTCCAGTGCCCGTGGTGCGCCCGCTGCTCCGCGCAGGTGCACGCCCTGAAGGACCGGTACCCTGGCCAGATCCACTTCGTGTTCCGCCACTACCCGCTGGGTACGGACTGCAACCCGGGCAACAGCAACAACATGCACCCGGACGCCTGCCTGGCGTCGTACGCGGCCGAATGCGCGGGCCGCCACGGCCGGTTCTGGGAGATGTACAACGGGCTGTTCACCATGTTCACGACGCTGTCGCAGCAACGCGCGCGACCGCAGCCCGAGGACTTCCGCGCCCTGGCCCACGAGCTGGAGGTGCCTGCCGAGGACTTCTACTACTGCCTGGAGGAGGCCGCGGTCCGCGAGCGCATCGTGGCCAGCGTACTCAGCGGTCGGGAGTCGGGCGTCTCCGGGACCCCGGCGCTGTACGTCAACGGCAAGCTCCTGCCCGGCGGCGCCGGGGCGACCACCTATCTCGAGCTGCTGATCCGCGATCTCCTGGCGGAGCAGGGCGCCGAGCTCGAGCCGCCCCTGCTGTACCACGAGTGAGATGAGCGACGATTCCTGGATCCGGGTGGAGGTCGAGGTCACGGCCGCGGCCGCGGACGCCGTGGCCGGGATTCTCCTTGAGATCGGCGCCGAGGGGATCCGCGAGGACTACCCGGAGCTGCGCCGCGGAGGACCGGCCGTGGCCGCCACCGAGTGGGCGCCGCCGCCCCCCGCCCCGTCGGGCAGGGTGGAGGTGATCGGATTCCTGCGCGCGGATCCCGCCGACGCTCCACGCATCGACCGGCAGCTGCGCGCAGCCCTGGCCTGCTTCGCCGAGCTGTTCCCGCGCTTGCCCGACGCGCCCGCCCGCTACGCCAGCGTGCCCCCCGAGGACTGGGGTAAAGCCTGGCGGGAGCACTTCGAGGGGGTGGAGGTCGGCCGCTCGCTGTTCGTGCGTCCGTCCTGGATCGAGGCGGTCGACGACACGCGCACCGAGATCGTGATCGACCCCTCGATGGCCTTTGGCACCGGGACCCACTTCACCACCGCGGCCTGCCTCGCGCTGCTGGAGGACGCCCTGGTGGACCGCGCCGGCTGCCGCGTGCTCGACGTGGGCACCGGCACCGGGATCCTGGCCATCGCCGCCATCAAGCTGGGCGCGGACGCGGTGGTCGCGGTGGACGTGGACGCCGACGCCCTCACCGTGGCCGCCCGCAACCTGCACCTCAACGCCATCGGATCGCGGATCTCGCTTCGCGCGGGCACCCTGAGCGTGGTCGAGGGGCGGTACGACGTGATCCTGGCCAACATCCTGGCGCCGGTCCTGTGCGAGACCGCCGCGAACCTGGCCTCGCACCTGCGAGACGACGGGGTGCTGATCTGCTCGGGCCTGCTCGCCGAGCAGGAGGACGAGGTACGCGCTGCATTCGCTGACGCGGGGCTCGCCGTGACCGAACGCCGCAGCGACGACGAGTGGGTGGCGCTGGCGGCTACTCCTTCTGCCTGACCCGGATCCCCTGCGGGGTGTCCTCCAGGATCCAGCCAGCCACGCCGAGTTCGTCGCGAATCGCGTCGGCCGTTGGCCAGTCCCGGGCCTCCCTCGCCTGCTCGCGCCGCGCCACGGCGTCACGCACGTCCGCCGGGATGTCGACCTCCTCGGCGCGGACCTCGGCCAGCCGCAGCCCGAACACGCGGTCGAGGTCGAACAGGAGCTGCAGGATGCGCGGCTCGCCCCGCCGGTTGGCCTCGCGCACGAGCTCCAGCACGACGGCCCACGCCACCGGCATGTTGAGGTCGTCGTGCACCGCGTCGAGGAACCTGTCGCGGTACGGCTCGGCCCAGGGCTCGGTCCCCTCGTCCGCCTCGGGCGGCGCGTAGCGAACGAATCCGTACAGCCCCTGCAGCGCCTTGCCAGCCGCACGCACGGCCTTGAGGTCGAAGGTCAGCGGCTGTCGATACTTGGCGCCGTAGCAGAACACACGCCACGCCAGCGGGTTGATGCGCTGGTCCACCAGGCCGCTGAGCGTGGACACGTTGCCCAGCGACTTGCCCATGCGCTTCTCCTCGCCCCCCTCGGCCGGGATGGTGAGGAATGCCGCGTGCGCCCAGTGGTTGACGAACGGCTTGCCGGTCGCCCCCTCGCTCTGGGCGATCTCGTTGGTGTGGTGCACGGGGATGTGGTCGATGCCGCCGGAGTGCAGGTCCAGGGTCTGGCCGAGGTAGTGCATGGACATGGCCGAGCACTCCAGGTGCCAGCCGGGGTAGCCGCGACCCCAGGGGGAGTCCCACTGCATGATGTGGTTGGGCTGATCGACCTTCCACAGGGCGAAGTCCGTGGGGTTGCGCTTGTCCGGATGGATCTCGACGCGCGCACCCGCCACCTGTCCGCGCAGGTTGAGGCCGGCCATGGCGCCGTACGTGCGGAACCGGGCGGTATCGAAGTACACCGCGCTGTCGGTCACGTAGGCGAAGCCGTTGTCTTCGAGTTGCTGCACGAGCTCGATCATCAGCTCGATGTGCTCGGTGGCCCTGGGCATGATGTGCGGCCGCAGCAGGTTGAGCCGGTCCATGTCCGCGAGGAAGGCCTCGGTGTAGAACGCGGCCACCTCCCACGGCGTCATGCCCTTCTCACGGGCCGACGCCTCCATCTTGTCCTCGCCCTCGTCCTCGTCCGTGGTCATGTGTCCCACGTCGGTGATGTTCATCACGTGGGAGACGTCGTGGCCGTCGTACTCCAGCAGCCGCCGCAGCACATCGGTGAAGACATACGTGCGCAGGTTGCCCAGGTGGGCGTACCCGTACACGGTGGGACCGCAGGAGTAGTAGCTGACCCGCCCGTCGACCTGGGTTTGGAACGTCACGACCCGCCGCTCGGCGGTGTTGTACAGTCTCAGCGCTCGCATGCCGCAACCTTACGCCTCCCGCGCTCATCGTCAAGACCACCGCTGCTCGATGAAGCCGATGGGGAACGGGGCGCCGCCAGCCCGGTTTGTGCTTGAACGGTACGCGCACGCACGGGTAGATTGTGGCGTGCCCGTAGACCGTGGCCGGCGTGTGCCCGCCGCAGCGGCACCGGGCTTGCAAGGGGCCTGACCCGGGGAACCCCCCCGGACAACGAGGAGTGAGCGACATGGCTCGCATGATTCGATTCGGCGTCTTCCTCGCCGTGGCCACCGGCTGCCTGCTGGGCATCGGCTGCCAGGACTACAACATGATCGGACCAGGGGACTGGCGGCCTGCCGAGCAGCCCGAACAGCTCGGCGAGACCATGCAGGAGGACATCTTCATCCAGCGCACGGCCGAGGCCAGCGACATCCTGTTCGTGGTCGACAACTCCTGCTCCATGCAGGAGGAGCAGCAGGCACTGATGACGAACTTCTGGAACTTCATCCAGTTCTTCGTCGACTCCGGCCTCGACTACCACATCGGCGTCACCGTGCTCGACGACTGGCAGAGCCAGCCGCCGATCGGCCAGCTGTACGGCACCACCCGGTACATCGAGCCGAGCACGCCCGACCCGGTCGGTGCGTTCACCGCGAACATGACCATGGGTTCGGACGGCGTGGGCTCGTGCGAGGTGGGCCTCGAGGCCAGCTACCGCGCCCTGACGCCGCCGCTGGTGGACGGCTACAACGCCGGCTTCTACCGGGAGGACGCGCTGTTGTCGATCGTGATCGTGTCCGACGAGGTGGACGGCAGCACGGCGGGTTGCCAGGCGATCAGCTACATGGAGTACATCCCCTGGCTGACCACGCTCAAGGGCCCGCACTCCATCGACATGATCCACTTCGCGGCCATCGTCGGGGACCAGCCCAGCGGCTGCAACAGCTCGTGGGGCCAGGCCGACCCCGGGCGGGGCTACTACGAGGTCTACACCGCCCTGGGTGACGAGCACGCCACCAACTTCAGCATCTGCACCCAGGACTGGACCGAGGTGATGACCCAGCTCGGGCTGGAGGCGGCAGGCCTGCGCACCGAGTTCCACCTCAGCCTGGTGCCGGTCGAGGGCACCCTGGCGGTGTGGCTCGACCCGGACGGCGAGGACGGCTCCGAGGAGGAGTTCGAGATCTTCGAGGACGAGACCTACCTGCAGCAGTACTCGTACACCTACAACCGCGTGTCCAACAGCCTCGACTTCGTGTTCGAGACCATGCCGCCCGAGAGCGCGCAGCTGCGAGTCGTGTACCAGATCGCCGAGGACGCGTAGTCCCCTCGGGGCCCATGTTCCAGCATGGGCCGCAGCGTTCGGCTTTCCCTCCAGTCCCGGCCCCCTCCGTGCGACAATGTCCACGCACCCACCGGAGATCCGCCATGAGACACCTGCTGGCCCTGGCCTGTAGCCTGTTCGCCCTCACCCTCGTCGCCTGCCCCACCACCGAGGACATCGACGACGACGACGACACCACCGCCGAGGTCAGCGACCCGGTCGACCCGCCCCTGCTGGAGGTGGTGCACGAACCCCTGGGCCTCACCGAGCTGGCGTACGAGGCGCTCGAGCTGGTGCCGACCTGGCTGACCGACGATCTGGCCATCGCCTTCGACCGGCTCAACGACGAGGACCAGGACGACCTGGCCATGCTGATCGTGGACGCGGAGGACGTGTACCTGATCGACGAGATCGCATTCGCCATCGCCCACACGTCCCGCTCGGTGCTGGAGTACCACACGTTCTACCCCGAGCTGCTGACCGTGAACGCCGAGCTGATCTATGCCTACGATCCGCTGCTGGACTTCGTGCAGCTCGAGGACGTGGGTGAACCGGGGATCGATCCAGACTACTACACGACCGCCACGTACCGCATCGGGTACGAGGACGGCACCGTCGAGGACAAGACCATCGACCGCGACATCTACTACTGGTACGTGGTCCACCCACGCCTGGAGGACGAGTACCCGCTGTTCATCGACGGCTGGGTCAACGCCAGCGGCACGAGCCCGGACAACGGCTGGTTCTGGCGCGAGTTCCTCTGGGACGCGGCCGCGGACGAGTGCCCCGGAGACCACACCTGCTACCTGCTGGCCGACTACTTCGACGGCATCGACACGGTGTGGAACAGCAAGGCCGAGACCCGCACGGACAACGGCGCCATCGGCGAGATCATCCAGTTCGTCTGGGACACCATCGACTTCGGCGCGGGCGACGAGCGGCCGATCCAGCCGGTGCGCATCTACACGGTGGGGGCCGGCAACTGCGGCGAGCACGCGGACCTGACCTCGGCCGCCGCGCGCACCGCCCTGATCCCCTGTCGCAACGTGGGCGCGCGCTCCAACGACCACACCTGGGACGAGTTCTGGGACGACCGCTGGGTCGCCTGGGAGCCCATCGGGACCCACGTGGACTACTTCAACTACTACAAGGGCGGGATCAGCCGCGACGGCGAGGACGACGACTGCGACGGCATCGCCGACGACGCGCTGGACACCGACGACGTGGACGGCGACGGGTACTCACCCGCCACCTTCGACTGCGACGACAACGACGCGGACGTCTACCCGGGCGCTCCCGAGCTGCACAACGGCTACGACGACGACTGCGACGGCGTGGCCGACCCGGGCATGTCCGAGGCCGACCTGGACGCGGACGGTGACGGCGTGGCCCTGTCCGCGGGTGACTGCGACGACACGGACGCCGCGGTGTACCCGGGCGCCACCGAGGCGACCAACGGTCTGGACGACGACTGCGACGGAACGGCCGACGACGGGCTCGACGAGGCCGACGCGGACGGGGATGGCTACACCATCGCCGGCGGTGACTGCGACGACAACGACGCGGCCCGCCACCCGGACGCGGCCGAAACCGGCAATGCAGTGGACGACAACTGCGACGGCACCGCCGACGAGGGCTTCCTCGACCCGTACCTGGACAGGGACGGGGACGGCTACACCATCGCCGACGGGGACTGCAACGACTGGGTGGACACGATCCACCCCGGCGCCACCGAGGTGGACAACCTGGTCGACGACGACTGCGATGGCGACGCCGACAGCGGCACGTCCATGGAGGACAACGACGGCGACGGCGTGGAGATCATCTTCCACGACTGCGACGACACCAACCCGGACGTGAACCCCGACGCGGTCGAGCTGCCCAACGGCATCGACGACAACTGCGACGGCCAGGCCGACGAGGGGCTGCGCGGCCACGACCGGGACGGCGACGGCTGGACCCTCGAGACGGGCGACTGCGACGACCTCGACGCGGGTCGCCACCCCGACGCCTCCGACCCGGGCCTGTCCACCAACCGCCTGTACGCCATGACGGGCGGCCGCGGCGACACCTACATCAGCACGACCATGACCGACGAGTACGTGACCCTCCCGTCCTACCTGGAGTTCGAGGTGACCGACGAGGACGGCCGCCCCGTGGACGGCGCCGTGGTCACCGTCTATGGCACGTGGGCGGTGTACGGCTACCCGGACGCGTGGACCTGGGCTGCGGAGCTGATCACGGACATCGACGGGTTCGCCTCGTCCACGGTGGGGGAGTACAACCCCTATGGGTACTCGGTCGCGTCGCCCATCGGCAACGAACCCGGCGGGGACTCCCTGTATCAGGGCGTGGAGATGAGCGAGCCCTACGAGACCTACCTGCTGACCCAGGCGATCGGCGGGGCCATGCCCGCGGACCTGGACCTGGCCGAAGCCGACCTCACCGACGGTGAGCCGCTGGACGCGCGCTGGCAGCTCGCCTTCGACGTGGAGGGCCACCGCATCGAGGCGGACGGTTCCTACTCCGGCAAGCTGTCCCTCGAGCAGGAGGGCGGCCACCTCGACGCGTTCGTGGTGGACGCGGCCAACTACGACCTGTTCAAGGACGGCGAGCCGTTCGAGGCCCAGACGTCGCTGCTGGACGCGGCCACCGGGGAGCTGTCCGTGGAGCTGCCCCGCACCCGCAGCTGGGCGCTGGTGCTGTCCAACACCGGGGTCCTGTCCTCCACCATGGTGGGCTCGCTGGAATTCTCGGCCGAGGCCGCGGGCGAGGCGGCCTGGACCGCCGACGCCGAGTCATTGCAGCGGCGCTTCCAGATCCCCCCCGGGGAGTACCTCGCGTTCACCCTGAGCGATTGACGGCACGCGCACACACGTGTGCGCGCCCCGATATCCATAGTAGTACGCGTGGAGCCTGTGGCTTGACAGGCGGCGCGTTGCGGCTATGGTGAGCACCACCGCGCGGCGCGGTACGGAGCGATATCCCCATGAGATTCCTGTTCGTCTACCCGGTGACCCCGCCGAACTTCGACATCTTCGGCATCCAGCAGGGCATCGCCTCGCTGTCGGCCGTGCTCAAGAAGGACGGCCACGAGACCCGGCTGTACGCACACTACGAGTACCACGAGGACGAGTTCGACGAGGCCGTGCGGGAGTTCCAGCCCGACCTCGCCGGGTTCTACGTCACCTATCCCCAGTGCGACCTGGCCATGCGCATGGCCGCCCGCCTCAACAGCGCCCACGGCGTGAAGGTGATCTTCGGCGGCATCTGGCCCACCACCCAGGGGGAGGAGGCGATCGCCTGTCCGGACATCATCGGCATCGCCCGCGGCGAGGGTGAAGTCAGTCTGCGTCAGCTGGTCAGGCGCATGGAGCAGGGCAAGGACTACTCGGACCTCAAGGGGTTCTGGTTCCGCGGCGAGGACGGCGAGATCATCCGCAACGCCGAACCGCCTTATGTGCACGATCTGGACAAGCTGCCGTTCCCCGACCGCACCCTCTTCGAGGGTCAGCGCTGGCTGACCAAGCTGCCGTACTGGGAGTTCACCGGTCAGCGGGGCTGCCCCGTGGGCTGCACCAACTGCTTCCACCACTCGTGGATGCGCAACCTGCACGGGGACGAGGGCTACGTGCGCCTCAAGAGCCCCGAGTACCTGGAGCAGGAGATCCGAGAGACCATCCGCGACTTCCCGCTGCGCCAGGGCACCCCGTGTATCGGCTTCCACGATCCCACCTTCACCCTGGAGCGTGACTGGGCCGTGTCCGTGTGCAAGGTGCTCAAGGACATCGGCGTGCCGTGGTGGTGCAACACCCGCGCCTCGCACATGGACGTGGAGATGGCCCGCATCATGTCCGACGCGGGCTGCTTCGAGATCCACATCGGCATCGAGTCGGGCGATCCCTGGATCCGCAACACGGTGCTCAAGAAGGACGTCACCGACGAGCAGATCATCGACTCCTTCCGCTGGTGCAAGGAGGCGGGCATGCTGACCTTCGGATTCAACATGCTGGGCCTGCCCTACGAGACCGAGGAGTCGATCCGCAAGACCGTGGAGCTCAACCGCAAGGTGCTGCCCGACACGGTGTTCTGCTCGGTGTTCAACCCGTTCCCCGGCACGGACCTGCACGACCTGGTCGTGGAGAAGGGCTGGCTGTCCGACCGCAAGGTGAAGTCCTACTTCGAGCACACCTCGGTGCTGGACCAGCCCTCGGTCGACGCGCGCGTGGTCGCCCACTACCACAAGTTCTTCCGCCTGATGGTGAGGCACCCCAAGGTCGCGGCCGGCCTGCGGCCCCTGGACAAGGTCCGCATCAACGGCAGCCACACCCTCTACGACGGCTTCGACGGCGTCTTCGGACAGTCGTCGCGCTGGCGCAAGGAGGTGATCAAGCTGATGCCGCAGTCCACCAAGGACCGGATCAAGCAGGTGCTGCGCTGGTAGGGATCAGAACCCGATCTCCAGGGTGAACTCCCCTCCCCAGTCCACGAACGCGTCCACGACCACGTAGATCGTGCCGTCCGCGGTGGCCGTGTACGACAGGTCCTCGTGGGTCCCGGTCTCGCCATCGGCGCCCGCGAGGCACTGCAGGTCGGGTGAGGTGGGGTCGTCACTGACGTACAGCACCGCATCGACCCCGCTGCCCTGCGCGTAGCGCAGGTCCAGGTCCAGCACCTGCCCGGTCGTCAGCTCCACGGCGTACACGCCGTCGTGGCCGATGGCGCTGTAGCTGGTGCACGCCGAGGGGTTCTGGTAGTCGTCCGCCAGGTCGGTGGTGTCCCCGCTGAGGGTGGCCGGCGCGGGTACGACGGGCGCCTCCACACCCAGGTCGGCCGGCAGGATGCCCAGGGCCACTCGTACGGGCAGCTCGAACGTGCGCCCGTCCGCATCCACCGCCAGGACCAGATCGAAGGACGCGCTGGCCGGCGCCCCCGCGTCGATGGTCAGCAGCGGCACCGGCGCCCCGGTCGCGCTGGTCCCCATGGCCACCGCACCGAACGAGACCGCGCCGTCGGTGACCGTGATCTCCGGTACCGGCGACGTCAACTCTCCGGTCACCACTGCGCCGTCGGCCGTGCCGAGGTTGCTCACCGACAGGGTCACGTTCCACTGCTCGCCCGCGTCGATGTACAGGTCACCGTTGCCCGCGACCTCCGCCGGGACGCTCCCGTCCAGTACCAGGAACGGCGCTTCGGCCACCTCCAGCAAGGCGAGGTCGAGGGTCTCTTCGGGATCGTCGGGCACGAAGTCGCTGTACTCCTCGGTCACGTCCTTGACCACGGCGTAGGCTCGCGCCTGCACGAGATTGCCCAGATCGACGACCGGTACGCCGATCAGCACGAAGTCCGTGCCCGAAACGTACTCGAAGCGGGTGGGCTGGGAGGTCTGCACCCAGCCGCCGTCCCAGACGAACACGCCGCCGATGAAGGTGTCGCTCTCGGTGTCGATGGTCGACACCGCGCGGTCGTAGTCCCCATCGAGGTCGACGTCGAGGAACATGTCGACCTCCTGGTCGCCCTCGTGGTCCGAGTGGCTGACCACCGTCACCAGCAGGTCTTCGCCGTCCAGGCCGTAGAACACGGCCGACGCGTCGAAGGGAGCGGCCAGGTCCACGCCGTCGCTCAGCACCTGCACCAACCCGACCGGGGTCGACCCGGTGTCCAGGGTCCAGGCGTTGCCGTCCGCGTCGCTCACCGACAGCTCGAAGCGCAGCACCTGCCCCGCCACGGCGGCAGCGTCGACGGACACGTCGAAGGTCGCGTCCGTGCTGTCCCCCACGTCGAGCGGATCGCCGTCGGCGAGCACCATCGCGGGCGTGTCCACCTCGAAAGCCGCCGTGGCCGCGCCGTGCGCGACCAGCGCCCCGGTGA
The DNA here is from genome assembly GCA_964639985.1 of uncultured Rickettsiales bacterium. Lineage (GTDB taxonomy): Bacteria > Myxococcota_A > UBA796 > UBA9615 > CAYRNR01 > CAZXHG01. The sequence goes on along the minus strand of CAZXHG010000013.1, from coordinate 18,737 downwards.
CGTCCGCGCCCGTGGCCCCGTTGCCCGAGTTCTCCAGCTGTACCGTGACCGAGACCGTCTCGCCGGGGTCCACGACGCCGTCACCGTCACCCAGGGCCGAGTCGTCGAAGGTCACCGCGGTGATGCCCAGGTCGGGCTCTTCGGTCACCTCGATCACCGCGTGCAGCCCGAATTCGAAGGCCCCATCGGGCGCCTCGTCCAGGTAGCCGCTGTACAGGTCGACGCCAGCCCAGGTCTCGACCTCGCCCGCGTCGGCCATGCCCAGGTCGGCCAGGTCGATGCCCAGGATCATGGCCTCGCCGTCGCCCATGCCACACAGGGACCCGGGCGACGCCAGCGGCTCGGTCCAGTCGTTGCTGTCGGACCACAGCTGCAGGGGGCCCGGGTTGGGTCGCTGGTTGTCCCAGGTGAGGGTGTACGTGGTGGTGCCATCACCGAGGTACATGTCGATCTCGAGCATGGGATCGAACCCGGAGAACGGTGCGTGACCGCCCAGGCGCAGCACCAGCTGCGTGCCCTCCAGCGCGGCGGAGTAGCTGGCGATGTCGAGCAGGTAGCCTCCGGCGTCGCCCTCGGGGTCGGGCTCGCCCAGCAGATCGATCCACGCCGCGGGCAGCTCGCAGGGATCGTCGTACTCGTCGTCGTCGGCGCTGTCGTCGTCGTCGGACGCGGTGGTGTCGTCGTCGTCGTCAGGGGCGATCGTGTCGTCGTCGTCGTCCCCGGGATCGCAACCACACGCGAGCGTCAGACCGAGCGTCACCGCCAGCGCGAACCACCACCTGGGCATCGATCTCCTCCTGGGCACCCGTGAGTCCGTACTATGCACCGCGCCCGCACTGTTTGCCAGCCGCAGGCGGCCTCCCCCCCTGGGGTTGCTTAGGCGCCTGTGCTAGAGTTAGCGGTCGTTCGACCTTCGATCCGTGCGCGGCCGGGCCGCAGCCGGTGGGGGCGAGTCGAACCAACAACGCGAGGGTGAGAGCAGTGGCAAAGGACGTCTTCGGAAAAGAGACCAAGCTGGCGATGCGCCCGATCAAGCAGAAGAAGAGGCGGTACTACGCGACCGTGTTCTTCCTGGTCGTGCTGATCATCGGCGGCATGATCGGGTTCAAGGTGTACTCCGACTACACCAGCAACAAGGCCTTCAACGAGGCCATGGCGACCATGGACGCCAGCCTGACCAACGGCGACTACGCCAGCCTCGCCGAGGCCGAGAAGGTGGTCGCCGACCTCACCGGCGAGACCCCGCCCCGGGTCCAGGCCGTGGGCCATACGGTGCTGCTGCGCTGCCTGATCTGGAAGGTGTTCACCGGCGAGGCGATGCTGATCAGCGACAGCCGCAAGCTCGTGGCCTTCCTCGCCGAGCCCTACGAGGACGACGAGGGCAACGTGCACGAGAGCCCGTACAAGGACGACCCGATGACCCACCTGGTGGACGCGGTCTTCGACGTCATGCTCGACGAGGACGAGGAGGCGACCAAGGCCGGCCTGGCGACCCTCTCGGGCATCGACGCGGGCCTGCTCGCCCCGGGTGAGAAGGAGTTCTGGCTGGGCATGGCGTTCTGGTCCCAGGGGGACATGGTCAAGGCCGAGGCCCAGATGCGCGCCTCCGTGGCCGCGGCCGACAACCCGCACCACCGCTTCGGCCTCGCGCGCGTGCTCACCGACGCGGGCAAGGCCGAGGAGGCCAAGGCCGAGTACACGAAGGTGGTCGAGACCAACCCCGCCCACATCGCCGCCCAGGGCTACCTGATGCTGCTGCAGATGACGCCCGAGCAGGACGCCGTCGGGGATATCAAGACCTTCATCAACGAGACCCACCAGGGCAAGGTGCCCGCACGCGTGGCCTCGGACATGACCCTGGTGATGGCCGCCACCCTGTGCGCCAAGGGCGAGGAGGGCAAGGCCAAGAAGGCCATCCACCAGGCCAAGATGAACGACCCGAACTACTCCCTGCTGATGAGCTGGGCGCCTCCCGCGCCCCCCGTCGAGGAAGGCGAAGAGGGCGAAGAGAAGAAGTAGCCCGCTACCCTCCCGCCCCGGATCGCCGGCGGCCCCAGACCACCCCCAACAGCACGATCATCGCGCCCACCTGCACCTCGGGCGCGCCGCCGTCCCCCGAAGCACAGCACCCGCCGCCGATCGGCGTGGGCTCCTCCCACGCCGGCAGGTCCACGCACCAGTCCATGCTCTCGTAGTGCTCGTCCGGGCCGTTGTCGACGGCGTCGCGCTCCACCTCGATCGCATCCACCACCACGCCGCCACGCGCGTCGGTCACCTCCACCCGCAGCTGATGCTCACCGTCCTCGCCGAGATCCTCCTCGAACACCACCACGGGACCGCTGGCCACATCCGCGGCCAGGTCGACGTGGGCCACCACCTCGCCGTCGAGCCACACGTCCGCCGCGCCCCACGCCGGGCCCCGCCAGGACAGCCAGCGCACCGCGCGGCCGTGGAACGCGACCTCGACCGCGTCGCTCGCGCTGCGCATCACGGCGGCCGCGCCGCCGGTGCCCGGGCCAAGCAGCAGGTCGGGCTCGATCGCCGGGTAGCGCAGGTCACACGCGCCGTGCTCCCAGCGCACCATGCGATCCAGCAGCTGCCACGCGCTCCCCCCGTCACAGGAGACGAAGGTGCCGTAGTGGGTGGATGCCACCACCGTGGGGTCGTCCGGATGGTCCGGCGGCACCGCCGCAGCCAGCACCACCGACCCGAAGGGCACCTCGAGCAGCTGCCAGCTCTCGCCCCGGTCCAGGGACCGCACCAGGGCCGGTGGATCCAGCGAGGCGAGGAGCACATCCGAGCCCGTCCCCCCGACCCCACCCCAGATCACGGCGGCGCCCAGGTCGGTCACGAGGTCGAACGACCCCGCGTCGGCGCCTCCGAGCCAGACCTGGCCTCCGGGCATCAGCGCGACGACGCGGTCGGCGCCATCCACTGCCAGCACCTCCAGGGCCGCGGGCTCGTCGTCGCCCTCCACGGCCTGCAGCTCCGTCCAGCTCCGGCCGCCGTCCCGGGATATCACCACGGCCGCGGGTTCCCGCTGGGCTCCGTACAGCACGTCCGCCGCGACCGCCGAGAAGGCGATCCGGGTGATCTGGGGCGCGGGGGGCTCGGCCGCCAGCCACACCTGCTCCCAGCTCACGCCGCCGTCGTCGCTGCGCACCACCCCCCAGTGCCCCTCGTCGTCGGTCGTGCCCGTGGCCATCACCGGGCCCCCCAGGTCGAAGTCCGGGGCGAGCACCACCTGGTGCATCAGCTGCACGTCCGGGAACTCCTGAACGGCGAACCCCAGGCCCCCGTCCGCCGACACCAGCAGCCGGCGGGAGCCGATGACGAACATGCGCGGATCGTGCGGCCAGGCCGGGCTCACGGCCACGGCCTCGGTGTGCAGGGCGTAGGGCAGCCCGTCGAGCACGGTCCAGCCGAGCCCGCCGTCGCGAGTCACGTACACCCCCGCGCCGTACGAACCCACCCAGAGGCTCGGATCGTCGGGATAGGCCGGCGAGAACCCCACCGAGCGCACGTAGGTCGGCTGCAGCGCGCAGCGCTCCTCCCACGTGGCCCCGCCGTCCTGGCTCGCGACCAGCCCCTCCCAGGCCCCGAGCACCACCTCGTCGGGCGAGCTCACCGCCCGATCGAGCCGACGATAGTGTCCCCAGCTGCTGCTGAACTGGCTGGTCCGCGCCGGCAGCCCCTCGGAGCACATGGCCCACGAATCCCCGGCGTCGTCGCTGCACAGCACCCCGTAGCTGGCCGTGACCGCCAGCAGGCGCTGGTCCGACAGGGCCAGCAGGTCCTGCACCATCTCGTCGAGAGCGCCGATGGACTCCGGCTCGGGGCGCACGGTCGTCCATTCCCCTCCGCGATCGTCGCTGCGCAGCAGCAGGCCGTCCCGGGTGCCGATCCACAGGCGGTCGTCTTCGGCGAACCGCGGCGACAGGGTCACCACGGCGGGGAGCTCCGACGGCCCCAGGGCCAGTCGCCAGTCCAGCCCGCCGTCCTCGCCGAACCACACGCCCTCGTCCCCCACGGTGACCACCACTGGATCGTCCGGCCAGCCAGGCGCCACCGCGATCTTCCTCACGGGACCGCCCGGCGCGCCTGCCAGCGTGGTCCACGTGGCGCCACCATCATCACTGCGCGCCACGCCGAGCTCCGTGCCGGCGAACAGGGTGGGTTGCTCGTCGTAGCCCGGGGCGGGCGCGACGTGGTGCACGGGCGCGCCGTCCGGCTCGGACAACGCGTCCCAGCGGTAGCCGCCGTCGTGGCTCACCCAGGGGTGGGCCGCCATGGCGTCCGCGGCGACGAGGGACTCGCCGCCGGCGAATTGCAGGCTGTCGAGCTGCTCCCGCGCGGCCTCGGGGGCCACGAACGCCCAGGTGCGGCCCGCATCCTCGCTGACCACCACCAGCCGTCGCCCGGGGTAGAGGTACTGCGCCACGATCCGCTCACCGCTCGCGTCGATGGCGATCTCGGCCATCGGATCGTGGGGAAAATGGGCCGCGGCCGGCCAGGCCAGCGCACACGCCACGATCGATAGCCACGCCCACGGGATCCGCGCGAGAGTCATCGGTCCGATGGTAGCGCGCGCGTGGAGCGGCCGCGACGTCATCGCAGCCCGAGCAGCTCCAGCACCGGCCGCAGCCACAGGCCGCTGGGCTTGTACTGGTTGGGGATCAGCGACACGGCCACCAGCTCGGCGACCACGACGGCCGCCAGGAGGTTCGAGGAGAACGGCCGCACCTCCAGCCGCAGCCACGTCAGCCGGTTGACGAGCCAGCGCGCCACCGCCAGGCCCCAGGCCGTACCCGCGAAGCACAGCGCGGTCAGGCCGGCGCCCACGGCCAGGTCGAGGCCCGCGGCCACGCCGAACCCACGCAACACCACAGCCAGCGCGATCAGCAGCGGCCCCCACACCGCGGCCGTGGCCACGAGGGGTCGCGCCGCGGACGGCCACGCCACCCGCCGCACCGCGCGGGCGCCGAAGAACAGCCCGCTGCCAACTCCCGCGAGTGCACCGCTGACCAGCCGCCACCAGCCCACGTCGAAGGGCGAGCCCCGGCCGAAGAACTGGGTGTCGATGGCGATCGGAGCCAGCAGCAGGCCGCAGACCATGACCTGCACGCCCACGCCGAGGCGCCGGTCGAACCACCCCGCGACGAGAACACCCAGCAGGCCACCGGCGTACAGCCCGCTGCAGCGATAGCACAGCCATGCATCCGCCATGGTGCGCGCCGGCTCACGATGGCACACGCCGTATCCCAGCACGTCGAACAGCTCCATCGACCCTCCGCTTCCGAGGTCCCCGCCATTGTCCCACAGGTGCCGCGGCTCTTGACATGCCGTGCCCGGTACCCGATTCTCCGCGTCCATAACCTGGAGGGCACCATGCACATCGCACGTATCGCGCTACCGAGCGCGGCCATCATGGGACTGATCCTCGCGGGCTGCGGCGGCGGCGGCAGCGGCGAGGCGGCCAGCGACTCGGGCTTGTCGGTCAACGGCGAGCTGGCCAAGAGCAACTACGACGAGATCAAGGCCGAGGTCGACAAGGGCAACGGCGCGGACCAGAACCTGGCCTGCGCGTTCCTCATGGGCATGATCGAGGAGGGGGCCTCCTCCGAAGCCGACAAGAAGCTGCTCGAGGACTCCAGGAAGCTGTGCTACGGCGACGTGCACAAGGCCATGTACGACAAGACCATCGCCGACGTGGAGGCGCGGGGTGAGGAGGAGACCCTGCCGCCGTTCATGGAGTGCGTGCCGGCCCAGACCGCCCTGGACGAGGCGGCCAACGCGGTCGATGTGCCCGGCCTGGCCGACACCAAGGCCAAGGCGTCCGAGCTGTGCGCCAAGGCGTGGGAGGAGTAGATCCCGCCCGGCGCGCGCTGGCGCGCTACACCGACGATCCCGCCGCTCGCCTCGCCCCCCTGGGCGGCGGTCTGATCAATCAGACCTTCCGCTTCACGTGCGCACAGGGCCGTGGAGTCCTGCAGCGGCTGAATCCCATCTTCCCCCCATCGATCAACGCCGACATCGACCGCGTGACCGCACACCTGCAGGACCGCGGCATGGCCACGCCGGTCGTCCTGCGCACCCTCGCTGACGACCTGTGGATCGACCTCGGCGACGACGGCGCCTGGCGGGCGCTGAGCTGGGTGGAGGGCACCACGCTGCCGCGCGCGTCGTCGCCCGACACCGTGGCCGAGGCGGCCTCGCTGCTGGGGCGGTTCCATCGCGCGCTGGCCGACCTGGATATCGAGTTCGGGTTCGCGCGCGTGGTGCACGACACGGACGCGCACCTGGCGAAGTTGACGGGCCTGCGCGCAGACGAGGCGGATCCCGCGGTCCGGGCGCAGGTGGACGGACTCGCCTCATCGATCCTGGTGGCCGGTGCGGCCTTGCCGGCGCTGCCCGATACCCCGCCCCGGGTGCTCCACGGCGATCCCAAGCTGGACAACGTGCGCTTCGACGGCGACAGCCAGCGCGCGCTGTGCCTCGTCGACCTGGACACGCTGCGGCGGGGGCCGCTGACCCACGACCTGGGCGACGCGTGGCGCTCCTGGTGCAACCGCTCCGGAGAGGACGAGGTCGACGCGGCCCTGGACCTGGCGTTCCTGCGGGCCGCGGCCGAGGGCTATGCAGCCGAGGCAACGGGATTCGTGACCGCGGAAGAGGTTCGGGGATTCGGTATCGCGCTGGAGCGGATCGCGATCGAACTCGCGGCGCGGTTCTGCGCCGATGCCTACGAGAATCGCTACTTCGGCTGGAACGCAGAGAGGTTCGGCTCGCGTCGGGAGCACAACCTCGCAAGGGCGCGGGGGCAGCTGTCGCTGGGGCTGTCCGTGGCGAACGCGCGTGCCGAGATCGAGGCCATCACCCGGCGCGCATTCTCATCCGTCCTGGAATAACGTCTCCAGGATCCCCCTCATCCGCTCCCCATAGGTCCGCTCGAAGTCCCTGAACGGGATGGTCAGCTCCAGGGTGGCCGTCTCTCCCACCACGGTCAGATCCACCTTGCTCTTGATCAGCATGATCCGCTTGGCGCCACCCGCCCAGAGCCGCCGGCGGTCCCACTTGACGCCCCCCAGGATCTTGTCAATCAGGTCCGAGTCCGTGATCTCGCCGCGGCGCCCCCACAGGTCGCTGCTGAGCTTGTCGAAGATCTCCTCGGCCGAGCGGCCAGGGTACGTCTGCGTACAGCGATACATGGTCCCTCTCGCTGCGGTTCTACCGCTTCAGGTAGTACGTCACCACCACCTGCATGCCCGGCCGCGGCACGGCGTTACCGTGCAGCACGATGGCGTTGGTGCCCAGATCGTGGATCCAGCCGTCCGTCTCCCGCTGGGGGATCAGCACGCTGTCCACCCGCACCTCGAGGGTGTCGGGATCCGGCTCGTGGCTCAGGGGGAAGGTGTCGTCCAGGCCCAGCGAGCTGCGCACGATACTGCCCAGCAGCGGGGTCCAGTCCTCCAGGCAGATGCTGCCGCTGTACCCGCCAGTGCGCCGGGCAGCGTCCAGGTAGCGGGATCCGGAGTCCGCGGCTACCTCGGACGACAGGCAGCCGTCCGGCTCGTCGCCGACCACCGCGTGTACCTCGAAGTCGGTGGAGTCCGGGACCAGCACCATCAGCCCCGCGAGCAGGTCGCTCACCTCCCCGGGCGAGTGGTCGTCCTCGTCGCTGACCACCACCACGTGCAGCCCGGTGTCGGCGCGGAAGAAGCCCTCGTTGGCCGGGTCGTCACGCGCCTCGGTCAGGGCCAGCCGCAGCGCTTCCAGGCCCTGCTCCTCCTTGCTACCGAGGATACCAACAGATGCGTTGGACAAGAAAGACCCCGTGATATCTTCGGTTTGCGGCGATATCACCGATGGGTGCCCCTGCAACCTCCCCCGCTGCTCGGAGTCGTCCACGTCCGTGGTGATCACCCCCAGCCGGAACGCTGCCAGGGTCTCCTCGAACATCAGCAGCACCTCGCCCAGGCTCTCGGCCAGCCGGCCCTGCTCCTCGGCCATGGTGCCCGAGTTGTCCAGCACCCACAGCACGTCCACCACCCGGTCCTCGTCCGTGCCCTGGTCGAACACGTCGGTGAACATGTTCTCCTGGAGGCCGTACTCCTGGCAGCCGGCGCACACGCCCAGCACGAGCAACAGCAGCCATGGGAGACGGGGGGACATCCTCCTCGGCATCCTATCCGGAGCGGGAGGAGCCGATCAATGACGGGGGCGCCTCACTCCCCTCCGCGGTCGCCGAGGGCGTCGAGCAGCAGCTCGGCCACGTCCTTCAGCGCCAGGTCGTCCTGCTTCTGCATGCCCGACACGCCGTCGCCGAGCATGATCATGCAGTGGGGGCAGGCCGAGACCAGGGTGTCCGCGCCCGTGCCCAACGCCTCGTTCACCCGGTCGTGGTTGATCCGCGTGCCGAGGTTCTCCTCCATCCACAGCCGTCCGCCGCCCGCGCCACAGCAGAAGCTGGTGGAGCCGTGGCGCGGCATCTCCTCCCCGTGCACGCCGGGCAGCGCACGCAGGATGTCGCGCTGGGGCTCGTAGATGTCGTTCCAGCGACCGAGGTAGCACGAGTCGTGGTACGTCACGTTCTTGACGCCGTCCGGGGTCCGCTCCGGCGTCAGCCGGCCCTCGGCCACCAGCTGCGCCAGCAGCTCGGCGTGGTGCACCACCTCGAAGTCGCCGCCGTGGCGGCGGTACTCCGTGCCCAGCACGGTCAATCCGTGGGGGCAGATGGTGACGATCTTCTTCACGCCGTAGCTGTTGAACAGCTCGATGTTCATCTGGGCCTGCATGGCGAACAGGTACTCGTTGCCGATGCGCCGCGCCGGGTCGCCGCAGCAGGTCTCCTGGCCGCCCAGCGTGGCGACGCTGACGCCTGCCCGCTTCAGCAACTCGGCCGTAGCCCGCGCCACCTTGCGGTTGCGGTCGTCGAACGCGCCCGCGCACCCCGGGAACAGCAGGTACTCGGAGTCCGGGGCCTCCTCGAAGGTGGGCACGTCCAGGCCCTCGGCCCACTCGCCGCGTTGGGCCATGCCGATGCCCCAGGGGTTGCCGTTGTTCTCCAGGTTGCGCATCACGGCCTGCGCCTCCTTGGGGAAGTCGCTCATCATCAGCGTCAGGTACTGGCGCATGGACAGGATCTTGGGCACGTGCTCGATGTGAACCGGGCACGCCTCCATGCACGCGCGGCAGCTGGTGCAGGCGAACAGCTCCTCGAACCCGATGGCGCCCGCGGGCAGGTCCTCACCCGCGTCCGAGCCGTGGACCAGCGTCGTGCCCTCGGCCTCGCGGTCCACGTCCTCCTTGACGTTGCCCGCGGCGTCGAACCACAGGCCGAGCTTCTCGTCGGCGTTGGCCTTGAGATCCTGGATGATCTTCTTGGGGTTCAGCGGCTTGTCCGTGGCGAACGCCGGGCAAGCGTCCGTACAGCGGCCACATCGCATGCAGGCCTCGGTGTCGAGCAGGTCCTTCCAGGTGAACTCGTCCACCCGGTGGATACCGAAGGTCTCGCGGGTCTCGTCCTCGAGATCCTCCATGTCCAGGGTCGGCAGATCGCCCTTGGGCGCCTCGTTGCGCAGCACCACGTTGGCGAAGCCGGGCACCATGTGCCAGAACTTCGACCACGGGATGGTGGCCACGAACACCAGCGCCAGCACCATGTGCACCTGCCAGTCCACCGCGTGCAACAGCCGCACCGTGCCCTCGCCCATGCCCGTGCCCCGCAGCAGCAGGGCGCCCAGCCAGCCCACCGGCGACCACGGCGCCCAGGGCGCGCCCACCTCGCCGTCCCCGACCATGCGCAGGGACTCGGCGAAGAACCCGGTCAGCAGCAACCCGAGGATCAGCAGCAGCGCCCACAACTCCATGGGCCGGCTGTCCAGCCGCTTCGGCCGCGCGATGTAGCGACGCACGAGCGCCATGCCCGCGCCGATCAGCAGTCCCAGTCCGAACACGTCGCCGGCGAGCGACCACACCAGGTAGGTCGGGCCCTTCAGGAACTCCACGCCGAAGAAGAGGGCCGTGAAGTCCTCCTGCACCATCACCAGCAGCGTGACCACGAACAGCACGAAGAAGCCGAAGAACACCAGCCAGTGCATCACGCCGGGGTAGGTCTCACGCAGGATCCGCTGGTGGCCGAACAGGTAGCGCAGCGCGTCGAAGATCCGCCGGCCGAGTTCCTTGCGCCGCTCGTCGTCCGGCCGGGCAGCGCGGAACAGCACGCTGCGGCGTCCATACTCCTTCCAGAATCCCCACGCCATGATGCCGAACGCGATCAGCGCCGGGCCGTAGATCGGCCACCGCATCCAGTGCACGTTCCACATGATCTCCCGGGTGGGTTCCATGGCGTCCTCCAGAAAGGCCACAAGCTATCCCGAACCACTCCCCTGCGCAATTGCACTTGCTGGCGTCCGCCGAACCGATCACCATGGTCCGCGGCGGTGCGGTTGTGAATACGCGGGCGCACCCGCACGTCGTACCCCACACGACGAGGATGGATGCGATGAGAACGATGCTGGCATGGCTGCTGACGGTGACCGCGATCGTGGTGCTGGGCGCGATGACCACGCCTGGCCTGGCGCAGGAGGAAGACGGCGACGAGAAGGTCTTCGACGCCGACTTCGGCCCGGCCGCCATCGACGTCAGCGACTACCCCGAAGACATGCAGGAGCTGTACCGGCTGTACGCCAAGAAGTGCAGCAAGTGCCACACCCTGGCCCGATCCATCAACTCCGAGTACCGCGGCGACGACTGGAGCCGCTACGTGACCCGCATGTCCCGCAAGCCCAACTCCGGTATCTCCCCTGGCACCGGGGCGAGGATCCAGTCCTTCCTGCAGTACCACTTCGACCGCGTCGACGCCGAGGAGTAGTGGCCAACAATCCTGTTGGCAGGAATTACTTCGCCGTTCCTTTCATTTGACCCCCGCGCCTGTGGTTCAATAGAGCTGCACGAACCCGAGGAGTCGATGGGGAGCCGGCCCGAGCTGCTGCTGCCGCTGCTGGAAGGGATCGGGTGCCGACGGGCCTGTCCGGTGCACACACCGGCCGGGCTCTACGCCCGCGCCGTGGCCCGCGGTGATCTGGACGAGGCATTCCGCCTCGCCGCCCTGCGCAACCCGTTCGTGCGGACCTGCGCCTTCATCTGCACCCACCCCTGCGAGGATGCCTGCGCCCGTTCGGCCGTTGACGAGCCCCTGGCCCTGCGGCGACTCAAGCGCGTCGCGGTCGAGGGCGGTACGCCCCCTCCCACGCCACCCCGATTGGACCGAGGAGAGGGACGGCGCGTGGCCATCGTCGGAGCCGGACCGGCCGGCCTGACCGCTGCCTACGACCTGGCCCTGCTCGGCTACGCCGTGACCGCGTTCGAGGCCCACGCCGAGCCCGGCGGCATGCCGCGCCACGCCATCCCCCGGTTCCGCCTGCCCACCGAGGCGCTGGAGGCCGACGTCCGCGCCATGCTCGACGCGGGGTTCGAGTTGCGCTGCAGCACCCCGGTGGACTCGGTCGATGACCTGCTCGCCGACGGCTTCGAGCGCGTGGCCGTGGCCACGGGACTGCCCCGCGGTCGGCCACTCGACGTACCGGGCCACGACCTCCCTGGCGTGCACGACGGGCTCGACGTGTTGCGCGCGGGCGTGGCGGGCGATGACCTCGGCCTCGGCCACGACGTGGCCGTGATCGGAGGGGGCGACACGGCCGTCGACGCCGCGCGCGCGCTGGTCCGAACGGGCCGCGACGTGACCCTGCTGGTGCGCCGACTCTCGCTCGAGGGCCGCGCCCGCCAGCAGGAGGCGCGGGCCGCCCGGGACGAGGGCGTCCGGCAGGTCACTGGCGTGGTCCCCGTCTCGATCGACGGAGACGATCGGGTCACCGCCGTGATCCACTCGCGGGTGGCCACGTACCACGACCCGCGCGGCAGCTACCGCCCTCGCGTGAGGCCAGCCAGCCGGACTCGGCTGGCCGTGGACAGCGTGGTCGTCGCCATCGGCCGTACGCCGGGCCTGGAGGCCCCGCCGGGGGGCATCGCCGGCGGCGACCTCACCGGCGCGGGAACGGTGATCGCGGCCGTGGCCCACGGCCACTCCATGGCCTCCCACATCGACCGCGATCTCGCCGGAGGAGCGGTCCACGTACCGGGCCCCGGCCCCGGGTTCGAGCGCGGTCCGTCCCACCCCAACCCACCCCACTCCCCTCGTCTCGACGAGCCATCGGCCGAGGGCCGGCGCTGCCTGGACTGCTGGACCCAGGTCGGTCCGCGCGCCCACGCCGACGCCTGCCTGGCCTGTGGCCGCTGCGTGAACGGCTGCCCGGTGAGCGCGCTGCGCCTGCTGGACGGGCTGCACTGGGACGGCTCACGCTGCCTGCGCTGCGGACTGTGCATCGAGCGGTGTCCGGCCGAGTGCCTGTCCGCCCACCAGCTGGGCGAGGAGCCGCACCGTGGCTGACCCGACCCGTCGCCGACTGCTGCGCCAGGGCGCGACCGCGCTGGCCGCGACCTGCGGCCTGGGGGCGTTCGTGTCCCTGCGGTTCGCCACGCCCTGGCCGTCGACGCGCGCCGACGCAGCGGTGGTGGCGGGCTTTCCAGAGGACATCCCGCTGGACGGCGTGCTGCTGCTGCCCGCGGACCAGCTGGCCGTGGGCCGCACCGCCGACGGGTTCTACGCCCTGTCCACGGTCTGCCCGCACCTGGGCTGCGTGGTGCGGTGGCTGGAGGAGGAGGAGCGCTTCCACTGTCCCTGCCACGGCAGCCGCTTCGAGCCGGACGGCCACGTGCTCAACGGTCCAGCGCGGGAAGACCTGGTGGCCGTGGCCGTGGGCCTGGACGACCAGGGCCGGCTGGTGGTCGATCCGGACGGGGAGCCCGCATGAGCGAGCCACGGCGCGAGGGCTGGCTGGGGCGTGTGGCGCGATCGCGTCCGTGGCGTTCGTTCGTGCGCACGGCGTACGAGTCCACCCCCACCGGCCGCGCCCGGTTTGTGCTGTCCAGCGTGCTGCTGCACATCCGGCCGGTGAAGGTGCACCCGCTGGACTACCGCTTCGCCACCACGTTCTGCCTCGGCGGCCTGTCCGCGCTGCTGTTCGTGGCGCTGACCGTGACCGGCATCTACCTGATGGTGTGGTTCCGCCCCACCGTGCCCGACGCCTACCACGACATCGAGGACCTGATGTACGCGGTGCCCGCGGGCGCATTCATGCGCAACCTGCACCGCTGGGCGGCCCACGGCATGGTGGCCACGGTGCTGCTGCACATGGTGCGGGTGTTCGTGGCGCGGGCCTACCGGCCGCCGCGGGAGTTCAACTGGGTGGTGGGGGTGGCGCTGCTGCTGCTGACCCTGGCGCTGAGCTACACCGGCTACCTGCTGCCCTGGGACCAGCTCGCCCTGTGGGCCGTGTCCGTGGGCACGAAGATGGCGGCGTCCGTGCCCCTGGTGGGCGAGTTCCTCCGCCGGCTCCTGCTCGGCGGCGACGAGGTGGGCGGCGCAGCCGTGCTGCGCTTCTACGTGCTGCACTGCATCGTGCTGCCCCTGGCCACGGTCGGCCTGATGGCTCTTCACTTCTGGCGCGTACGAAAGGACGGGGGCGTCACCCGCCCCCTGTGAACCGATGACCACGCCGGGCGGACAACGCGTGCACGACGTCGCGCCGGACGGGCCACACCGTGATCCGCGGCCCACGGTGCCGTGGTTCCCCCGCTTCTTCCTGCTGGAGTGCGCGGCCGGGCTGCTGGTGATGGCCGCGCTGTCGGTGCTGGCCCTGGTGGTCGACGCTCCCCTGCTGGAGATCGCGGACCCGTCTGTGACCCCGGATCCGAGCAAGGCGCCGTGGTACTTCGTGGGCCTGCAGGAACTGCTGCACTATTACCCGCCCGTGATCTCGGGGGTGGCCGTGCCCGCGGCCGCGGTGGTGCTGCTGTTGGTCGTGCCCTACACCCGCCCGGACCTGACCCACCGGCCGCTGTGGACCGGGGAGGCGAACGAACCGCGGAGGGCCGCGCTGATGGCCGGTGGCCTGGTGATCGCGCTGGGGCTGATGACGCTGACCGCGGACCACGCGCCCTGGCTCCTGCTGGTGCCCACGGCGCTGTTCGGCGCCCTCGCGGTCGCACCCGGCCTGATCCAGCGGCCGCGTGGGCCGATGGCGCGACTGGCCCGCTGGCCTGCGGTGCACTGGATCGGAGCCTGGATCGCAGTGGAGGCCGTACTGCTGTCCCTGGTCGGCGCCCTGTTCCGCGGTCCGGGCTGGGCCTGGGTGTGGCCCTGGCTGGAGGGGGTGTACTGAGCGTGACCCGCGATCCCAGCCGCCTTTTCGCGATCGCCGCCGTGGCCGCGCTGGCCGTGACGGTCGCCCTGTGCTGGCGGGTGGTGTTCCCCGAGCACCGCGCCGTGCAGCGACAGCGAGTGGCCGAGCAGCGCGGGGCGGCGCAGGCCTCGCTGCTCGCCGAGCAACAGACGTTCGACGACGTGCAGAGATCCCTGGACTACCGCCGCGCCGAGGAGGCCGCGAGTTCCCCCGACGCCGGGGAAGCGGAGCTGCGGCACCTGGCCGCGTACCGCGCCGACCTCGACCATGCCGAGGCGAGGCTCGCCCGCTGGGAGCAGCGCCCCCGGGGGATCGACGAGCAGATCACGCCCGACGGCACTGTGGAGCGCTGCGGGACCTGCCACCCGGGCATGGACGACCTCGCTGCCACGCACCCCGGCCTCGGGCCCCAGAGCCCCTACCAGGGCTGGGGTTGTACGGTCTGCCACGGGGGCAACGGCCGCGCCCTGCGCTCGGACGAGGCGCACCGCTTCATGATGCTGCGCCCCTGGACCCGCGGCCCGGCAGTCACCCTCGAGCCGCTGGTCGACGCCCTGGACCACCGGGACAAGGCCGAGCGCGCTGCGGCCGTGGCCAGCCTGCGCCGGCTGACGGGCCGGGACCTCGGGTACGCGTACCACGCGCCCGCGGCCGAACGAGCCGAGGCCGTGGGGCGCTGGCGCACCTGGTGGGCGGCCAACGCCACCCACTGGCGTCCGCGGCTTCCGACGGGCCTCGACGCGACGGGCTACGATTCGTCCGGCAGACCAGTGCCCTACGTGGGCTCCGGTGCCTGCCTGCGCTGCCACGAGGCGCGACAGCGGCGCCACGTGGAGCGCTGGCGCGCCACCAAGTTCACCTCCTTCGACCGCCTCGAGGCGGTGGAGGACAACACCCCCTGCCTGGAGTGCCACACCACCGGGTACGACCCGGTCACCGACACCTGGCTGCAGGAGGGCGTGACCTGCGAGGGCTGCCACGGGCCGGGCGCGGACTACGCCGCGGCCATGGCCGCGGCCGTGGTGCTGCAGGCGAGCGGGGACGTGTCCGAGGGCGAGCGGCTGCTGGACGAGGTGTCCACCCAGCTGCGCGAGCAGATGGCCACGCGCAACGTGTGCGTGCAGTGCCACGATCCCTTCGGGGTGAAGGACCTGGCGTACGAACACGTGATGTAGGAGCAATCCAACGTTTTTGTTGGGATGGTACAAGATGCTGAAATCACTTTCGATTTCGAGTGCCCTCTGGATCGTGGCCGTCCTGGTCGGGATCGGGGGGTGCACCCGCGCCGAGGCCCCGCCTCCGGCCCCGGACGACCTGCTCGTGCCGCCTGGACGGAGCCAGGAGTTCCTGGACATGGAGCTGCCCGCCAACCACTTCACCTACAGCCAGGGTGTGGGTGAGCGCTACGCGGGCAGGGACGCCGGTCACGTGGCCAGCCTGTGCCTCAACTGCCACACCACGTCCCAGACCTCGTTCGCCACCGAGGACTGGGCCACGAGCCTGCACGCGCTGGTGGGCGTCGGCTGCGAGGCGTGCCACGGCACGCACGAGGCCGGGTTCGTGCCGCACCCCGGGCCGGACCGCTGTCGGGCCTGCCACCCCCAGGAAGAGCAGGACATGCGCAAGGGCCTGCATGCGGACACCCCGGACAGCGGGATCCGCTGCGACTCGTGCCACCGCGCCCACGCGTTCGACCTCGAGGAGGTCAAGCAACCCTCGGCCTGCAACTCGTGCCACCGCGACTCGGTACACGTGCAGACCTACGCGCAGTCCAAGATGGGCACGATCTTCGCCCGCGAGGGGTTCGACGCCGACGACGTGCCCGCGGCCGCCAACTGCCACATGTGCCACGTACGCCTCTCCGACGTACACGATCACACCAACGACCTGCGCTGCGACACGGTGATGGACCACGACGTGAGTGGGATGCTGACGCGGCTGAAGGGCGACGAGACCCGGCTGGACGAGGCTTCACGGGAGGCGTTCGTGGAGATCTGCTTGCAGTGTCATGCCCGCGCGATCTCCGAGTACCGGCTGCAGCATTCGGATCCGATCCTGACCACCTGGAAGGCGGGGGGGAGGTAGAGCCATGGGCAACACACCGACCCGTCGAGACGTGTTGAGGGCGGCCGCGGCCACCGGCTGCAGTGCCGCTCTGGGCGGCACCGCGCTGGGCTGGCTGTGCCCGGCGCTGTCCCAGGATCTGCATGCCCCCGGGGCTGGTCTGGAGCACTGGTACCGCGGCATCTGCGGCCAGTGCGGCATGGCCGACCCCCTGTTCGTGGGGGTGCGCAGAGGCCGAGCGGTGACCGTCAAGGGCGATCCCGTGTCACCGGTGAACTACGGCCGCCTGTGCACCCGTGGCATGGCGTTCCCGGCGGGACTGGACCCGGATCGCCGCGTCAGCCAGCCGCTACTCCGCCGTGATCCCGCGACCAAGGGCTCGACCGGTGGACTCGAGGCGGTGACGTGGGAGCAGGCCCTGGCCTGGCTCGGTGAGCACGTGGCACCGATCGCGAAGAAGAAGCCCTCGGGACTGGCAACCTTCCTCGACGTGGGTCTGCCCACCGAGACCCACCTCGTGTTCAACCGGCTGCTGCGCGGCTTCCTGGGCTGCGCGACCGTGGAGAGCAACCTGCGGCTGGACGCCATGGCCGGGGTGGTGGCTGCGGAGCGAGGGCTCGGATTCTTCGGGGCCAGCCAGCCACTGGATGCCATGGATGAGGCGGGCGCCGTGCTGGTCGTGGGGGCGGATCCCGCGGAGAGACACCCGACCCTGTTCGGCCGCATGGTGCAGTGCCACCGCCGTGGCGGACAGAAGGTCGTGGTGATCGACCCTCGTCGAACCCTCACCTGCGGCCTCGCCGACGTGCACGTGCGTCCGAAGGTGCCGGGCACGGACGGGGTGATCCTGGCCGCGATCGCCCGGCAGTTGATCGCCAGTGGCCGTGCCGTGGACCTTCCCGACCGGGATCGCTACGCAGCGGCTGTGGCCGCCTTCGCCCCGGAGACCGCAGCGGGGATCTCCGGGGCACGCGCAGAGGACATCGTCGCGGCCGCCGCCACGCTGGAGGAGGCATTCGGAACGGTCACGCTGTACGGCCGCGGGCTGACGCGCTGCGGGACCGCGGCTGTGGGCACGCTGTACGACGTGCACAACCTGCTCGGCGACGGCGCGATCATGCCGCTGCTCGAGGGCGGCAATGCGCCGGGTGCGTACCTGATGGGCTCGGCCAGCGACAGGCTCCCGGGCATGCGAGACCTCGCCGATGCCTCGCACCGCGCGGCCGTGGCCGCGGCCTGGTCGTCACCGCCGGACCGCATGCCCGCGGCCGAGGGCTGGAAGCTCTCTGAGTGGCCGGGCGCGGTGGAGCGCGGCGACCTCGGCGCCATGCTGCTGGTGGGCAGCAACCTGCTGCCCCTGCTGCCCGACAGCCACGCCTGGCGGCGGGCGATGACGGCCAGCCGCGTGGTCGCGGCCACGCCGCTGGCGCCCACCGAGACCTCGGTATTCGCCGACCTGGTACTGCCCATGGCCCTGCCGTGGCTGGAGGAGCGGGGCTGCTTCGTCAACCACGAACGCCGGGTGCAGTTGACGGATCCGGCCGGTCCAGCCGAGGGCGTGCCCACCTCCCTGGAACTCGGCGTGCGCCTCGCCGATGCGCTGCTGGGCGAGGGCCACGACTTCGGCCGCTACACCGAGTACGGCCCGGAGCTCGCCTGGGAGGACTGCGGCAAGGTCACGGCGGACCGTGCCTGCGACCTTTCGGGTATTGGCTACGCGGCGCTGGCCTCGTCACCCGGGTTGTGCTGGCCTCTGCCCTCGGGATCGGCGGAGCCGGTCGAGCCCGCTGCAACGCCGAGGCTGTCGACTGCCGAGGGGCTGGACCCAGGGGATGACGGCGACGGACTGCATCTGGCCGTGTTCGCCGACTCCCACCACAGCGGCGGCCGTGAGCTGACCGGCTTCGCACCGGAGCTCCACTACGCTGCGCCGCGCGCCTGGGTCGAGGTGGCCGGCCGCGATGCGGTGAAGCGCAAGCTGCGAGACGGTTCGTGGGTAGCCGTGGCGTCGGAGACCGGCGTGCTGGTCGCCCGGCTGTGGATCACCGACCGGGTGAGGCGAGGCACGGTGGCCGTTCCGGAGCACTTCGGGTTCGTATGCGATCTGGAGGGAGGCACCGACGGCAGAGCCGAACCGGGATCGTTGCCGGGGCTGGTCGTGCAGACGAGAACCGACGCCGATTCGGGGCAGATCCTGATGGCTGGAACGAGAGTCGTGCTACGTGAGCCCACCGAGGCAGAGATGGCGGACAGGGCGCTGAAGAAGACCTGATATCGACGAGTTTCGATACCCAACAGTTTCGTTTTTCGAGGACTACGAGGCAAAACGAAGGAGGCCCGCTGCCATTCGGCAGCGGGCCTCCGATTTGA
>CAZXHG010000012.1:0-72513 GCA_964639985.1 uncultured Rickettsiales bacterium | reverse complement strand
TGGCAGCTGACCGAACGGCGCGCAAGCCGCGCTGGCCCCGATGCGAGAGGCCGCCAGCCGTGAGGATGATGTTCCGGTCCCGGGTTCGGCCAGGTCTTCGAGCAGCCTCATGGTACCCACGTCAGAAATCGAGCTCGCCGCAGTGGTAAACTGCGCGCGGAAGGGCCTGTTCTCGTCGCTGTATGAGCACCCCACGCATAACAGACCTGACCATCCGGCACCGGCTGCCTCATCCGATCGCGGCGGCGTGGACGAGGATGTGCCTGACCCAGGAGCCGGCAGAGCGGCTCAACCTGGCGAGAGCCTCGCTCGACATCCTGCTTCGAACGCTCGCATCGTTCGCCCTCCCCGACTACCTGCAGGGCCCCCGTTCCGATGCCGTCGAAAAGGTCCTCCCAGGACTGGAGCGCCCGACCACTGGCAAATGGGTGGAGACGCTCCGAAAGATCGCGCAGCACCTCGCTGATCGTCCCGAACCCGAACCGTTCCTGTCGGACCTACCGTCCTGGTACTTCGACACCGACGACAGGTTGACCCGTGCCGCTCGCATCCTGGAGGACATGCCGGCCAGGAGGAACGAATACGCACACGGACAGGCGCTCACGGGGCTGGCGCTGGAGGAGTTCCTCGCCGAGTTCGAGCACCAGCTGCGCGAGCTGCTGTACTCGCTGCGCTGGCTGGCCGGGTACCGGCCCTTCCGGGTCCTGTCCTCCGTACCAACACGTGATGGCCACTTCCGCATGTCCCTGGGGTTCCTCTGTGGGAGTGAATTCCTAACCGAACCGGTGCCCGCGCGGGCCGCCGCTCCGCTCCTGCCCAATACCGTGTTCCTCGCGCACCCCGAAGGCGACCGCCTGCTCGATCTGACGCCGTTCATGGTCGTGGCCAACGACAGGAGACTCCAGCGGGACGGCCTGTTCCTCGTCGAGAAGATCCCGAAGATGAAGAAGGTCAGGCTGGTCAACGACGACACGGGCGAGCCACTGCCCATGTCCGTGCCCATCGGCGACGACCGGGACCTCCCATTCGACCACTGGATCGACCGGCGAGAAGAAGCACGATTCACGTGGGACAACGCAGGCTACGCGCGGTACTTCCGCTGCCCACTCGCCGCGCTGACCGCGGACACGGAACGGTTGTTCGAGGGACGGTTCGAACTTCACGACCTGCTCGGCGAGGGCGGGATGGCTCACGTGTGGCGAGCCCGGGACCTCCTCGAGGAGACGGAGAGAGCGGTCAAGGTCCTCAAACCGCACCTCGCAGCCGACCCGACCATTCAGGAACGATTCCGCCGCGAAGGCAGGGCCTTTGGTCAGATCTCCCACCCCAACGTCCTCCATGATGTGAGACTCCACCTGGCGGGAGACGACCGGCCGTACATGAGCATGCCACTCGTGACAGGTGGGCACCTTGGTGAACGTGTACGTCCGGGCGGACAGCCCTCAGACCGGGTCGCCACCTGGGCTCGCCAGATCCTCCAGGCTCTCGTCGCCCTGCATGCCGCAGGCATCGTGCACCGGGATATCAAGCCATCCAACGTGTTGCTGGACGACCGCGGCAAGGTATTGCTGGCCGACCTTGGCATCGCGCTGCTGTCGGACGATCCCCGGCTGACGCAGACGCTCGAGCAGCTCGGATCCCCGGCCTACATGGCCCCGGAACAGCGAACTCGCGCCCGGGTGACTGCGACGGCCGACATCTACAGCCTCGCTGTCGTCCTCCACGAGCTAGCCACAGGGGCCCTGCCTTCGCACGAGCCCGGACATGGTATCGACGGCCCTCTCGGCGAGGTCATCTGCCAGATGGGCGCCGCCGACTCGCACGAAAGGCCGGACGCCGACGAGGCCCTGTCGCTGCTCGATCGGCTGGACGATTCCACGATTTCGGGCTCCGAGGACGAGGAGCCTCCCTCCACTCCACCGGATACGGGGAGCCCTCCCGACACGCCCCTTCCCGACGGAGCGACCGGCCCGAATGAACCACCTCCCCCGATCGGTCAGGATGTTCCGCAGGGCCATCCCCTCCTTGTCGGCCGCGTCTGGATCGGAGTGGCGCTGGCCGTCCTCGTGGCACTCCTCGTATCGCCAGCGCTGCTCGAGATCGCCCATGGGCCCGAAGGCGGCGCTCCTCCAGCACCACCACCCACGCCCTCGGTCGAAGGGTGGATCTGGGTCGAGGGAATCCCGTCGGGATCCGCATCCACGCCGTCCGAGGCAACGGCTCGACCCGGGTTCTTGATGATGGCGACCGAGGCCACAGTCGGCCACCTCAGGGGCTGGTGCGATGATACGCAGAGACAGGCGGGCTGGTGCGGCGATCCCGATGCGTTGCTGTGGGAACAGGATGCCGACCATCCAGCGGTCAACGTCACGTACGAGGAAGCCGTGGCCTTCTGTGGAAGCGTCGGGGGTCGCCTGCCCACGGAGGAGGAGTGGGAGTGGGCCGCGCGGCGCGGGAAAGACAGTTTCCCGTGGGGACTCGAAGAGGACTGGTCGACACGCGCGAACCTCTGCGACCGTCAGTGCCTGCACCGGGAGGACAATCGCCGGGACGGGGACATCGACGATGGCTGGCCACGTACGTCGCCCGTCGCGGCTCATCCCGCCGGTGCAAGCCAGGACGGCGTCCTGGGCCTCTACGGCAACGTGTTCGAGATGACGTCTGCCTGTTCGAGTTCCAAAGAAAACTACCATGCTGGAATCACTGAACCCTGCGAGGACACACAAAGCTCCAGCCACGCGCTGGTGGTGATTCGCGGCGGGGCGTTCCGGAGCATTCTCAACGCGAAGAAGCGCGAGCACCGGTGGTACCTCGACCGATCTGCGCCTTCTCGGGCAGATGACACCGGGTTCCGCTGCGTTGCCTCTGGCGAGCCCGTACCCACGGGCCAGCCAACGCACATGACAAAGGAATCAACCGAACAACCACAATGGGTTCGAATCGTGGGGATGACCTATCGGCCGGGGCTCACGGACGCAGACATCGAGGGCTATCCGCCCGGGGAAGCCTATGAGCTGAGGTTGAAGGACGGGGATGAGAGCGCCGGCGCGTCGAGCTTCCACGTCCCCACGTTCTGGATGATGAAGACCGAGGTCACGGTCGAGGCGTACGCCTCCTGGCTGCGTGGCCGGGAAGAGTGGGAGGACTGGCACCGGAAGGTAGACCACCGCGGTGACGCCTACGATGCCCATCCGGCGGAGTACGTGCACTGGTCGCTGGCCAGGGACTACTGCAGGGACCACGGCTGGCGCCTGCCCACCGAGGTCGAGTGGGAATTCGCGGCCCGAGCGTCACGCCCGGAGGGCGCCCCAGCGCGCCGCATCTTCGCCTGGGGAGACCTCTGGCAACCGTCCTTCGCGAACACCAACCACGGCCGTGCCAACACCAAGGCAGTCGAGGACCGTTTCCGCTGGACTTCTCCCGTAGACGCCCACGTCCCGCAAGGCGACACGCCGACCGGCCTGTCCGACATGTCGGGCAACGTCGTGGAGTGGGTAGCCGATTGTTCGGCGCGCGGGTGGGATGACGTGGCTACCTGGCTCCCAAGACAGTTCGGCTCCGATGCGGATTGCAGCAAACGTCGTGTGAAAGGGGGCTCCTATCTCATGGTTCCGAGGGCGGCGAGAACCACGCACAGGAGGAGCCACGATCCGGCCGAAGACCAGGGTAGGGGCCATGGCTTCCGCTGTGTCACCCGCATCGAGCCGGCGATCGACGCCGTCCCGGATAGCCCGCCTTCAGCACCGACGACATCCCGGGCTCTCGAGTGAACACGGCCGACATGTCGCGCTGGGTCCCGAAGACAGTCGCGGAAACTACCGTGTCTTGTCTGCCACACAGAATCGGAAGGAAACAGGAAATCCCGTGACGACGAAGGAGCCAGAACACGAAGGCGAGGCCATCCAGCTCGCACGGCAACTCGTCGAGACGCGGTACGGCGACAAGAGCCTCGAGATCTGGCGAGGAGACATCGTCGACCTGCCCGTGGCGCAATGGGTGTTCAGCGCATTCCAGGGGGACTATCTGCCGGCGGGACCGACCCCCTGGAGGTCCGCCTGGGACCGATGCGTCAAGCGACCGCGCGGCGAGTACGTCGACGGCTTCTGGGGCATACCCGACATGATTGGTGGGAGCGATGCGGTGGTGACGCTGCCCACGCAATCGATCTTCGACCAGCAGTACCCTCTGATCGTCGTCCACTTCCTCGGCAGCCGCATCCTGCGCGATTACCCTGGGGAAGAGCACAGCGCGCCATCCCTGGCCTACCAGCGCACCTACAGCGAGCTCGAATTCGCGTTCAGACAGCTCAGCAAGCAGGGTCTCATCGCCGGAGAGCTGGGCATGCCCATCCTGGGTTCGAAGCTGCACGGCATGCCGTTCGAGACCGCGATCGAACTGCAGAAGGAATTCGCAGAGGACGCCCTGCAGACGATCGCCGGACTGAAGCGGCTGCTCATCTGTGCCCATGGAGAGGAGGCAGCTACACAGCTCAACGACGCCTTCCGGACCATCCTCGGCCGCGATCGCGGAGTCGTCCGCGAGGATCTGGAGGCGTGGATATCGTCGTCGATGGAGACGCTGTCATCCCGACTGAGCACACAGCTGACCACTCTGCCAGAACAGGCGATCGCCGAAGAGATCGCGCACTTCCTCCACCAGCTCCAGGCGGATTCCATCGACCTGAACAACGTGGCCATCTGCGCTCGCGACATCCTCAGTCGGTGGCTGGCGCTCGAGCTGAAGCAGCGGGGTCTCCCCCGCAGCCGGAACAACCTGATGCAGGACATCGAGACCCTGATCAGTGCCCACGGCCGCCCGAACCGCCACCTCACCTACCTCCACTCGCTACGCGTCCTCGGCAATACCGCTGCCCACCAAGGCGACGCCTACCAGCCCCTGAGGCGGGAGGACATCGTCACGCTGCTGCTCGGAGTCTGCAGCATCGTCTCGATGTCCGCCGGACCAGGCGCCGGCACTGCAGGAAAGCCCGAAGCCGGGTAGTGGCCCGGTCAGGGCCACGTAAGGTCTCCAGGCTGGGTCCTGCCCGCCGGCTGTCCTACGCTCGATCCAGGGCGTTCCACGCCCGGTGGAGGGTAGCCGTTGAGACGAAGCACCATCACCCTGGGACGGAGCGAGGCCAGCGACATCTGCCTGGCCGATCCGTCGATCTCGAGACTGCACGCCGAGCTGATCCGCGTCCACGAGGACGCGCTGTTCGTCACGGACTGCGCGTCGCGTAACGGCGTTCGCGTCCACCTCGGCAGGGGCGACAGCCACCCGCTGCGGCAGGGCACGGTGGTCGAGGAGGCGACGCTGACGCTGGGGGACATGTCCTGCCGCTGCCGCCTGTTGCTGGAGATCATCGAGGACATCGAGGGCTGGACCGATCCCGAGGAGCGGCTGCGCTACGCCCTGTGCCCGAGCTGCCGCACACCGCACCCCGCGCCCGGACGCTGCCGGACCTGCGGCGCGGCCCTGGAAGGGGGGGAGCGATGAGGAGGAACTGGATCGGACTGCTCCGCGTGGCATGCCTCGGCGGGGCGACGGCGTGCGGGGTGCTGTTCATCGGCGTGCTCACGCTGGTCCTGCAGCGGGGCAGCCACGCGGCCGTTCTGCTGCTGGACCACCAGGCCGTGGGTGCCGGCTCGTTCCCCTACCCCCTCACGATCCAGAACCTGCTGTGGCTCCTGTTCGCAGTCGGCGTCGGCGACGTCGTGCACCGACGCGCATGCGCCTGGTGGGAGGCGCGCATGGTGCGGGCGTCGATCCTGCCCACCGACGGGGACACCGTGCTGGTGCCGGAGTCGCTTCGCGAGGTGCTGGAGCACAACGAGACCGCCGCGCGCTTCGGACGCGCATTCGTCAACGACCTCGTGGACCGCTGCGTGCAGCACTTCCAGGTCAACCGGTCCGGGGAGGAAGCCCACCAGGTGCTCGGATCGCTCGTCGACCTGCAGCTGCATCGGACGGACCTGCGCTACAGCCTGCTGCGCTACCTCGCCTGGGTGATCCCCACCGTGGGATTCATCGGCACGGTCGTGGGCCTGTCCGGCGCGCTGGTGGCGCTGCAGGGGCAGCTCGGCGACGACGGCTTCGACGCCATGGGGCCGGTGGTGGAGAGCCTCGGCCTGGCGTTCGACACCACCATCGTCGCGCTGTGCCTCAGCGCGGTGCTGGTGGCGCTCATGCAGGCGGCCCGCAAGCGCGAGGAGCTGGCGGTCAACGCGTCGGCCGAACACTGCCTGCGCAACCTCGTGGGGCGGCTGTACGTGCCCGCCAGCAGGGAGGGGTGATGTCCACGGTTCGAGAGGAAGGACGACAGGCTCGACAGCAGACCCGGGAGGACGACGCGTCCTGCACGGCCCGCGCGCTGATCCGCTGCGACAGCGGCCGCCACCTGTTCGATCCGGTGGCGTGGACGGTGTGCCCGATCTGCGCCCGCCCGGACCTGGCCGAGGCCTCCACCGAGCCGGCGCGCGGCTCGGCCCGACGGGGCGACCGGCCATGACCCGCGCCATCGCCGCGGCGGCCGCTCCTGCCATCCTGCTGACCGGGCTGCTGGGGGGGGCGTGCGGGAGCCGCTCGCGCTCGGCCGCCGACCTGCAGGCCCACCTCGAACCGGCGGTCGGGCTCGTGCGGTGCGAGTTCGGCAGCGCGTCGGCGTCCGGCAGGCGGCTCCCGTCCCGCACCGTCCGCGAGCTGGAGGACCGCTTCGGTGGCCGGCCGTTCAACGTGGGCAGCGGATTCCTGATCGGGGACGGCGAGCTGCTGGTCACCAACGCCCACGTGGTCAATCCCACCGAGGACCTGGGAGGGAACTGGCAGATCCGCATCGAGTGCTCAACCTACGAGATCGCGTTCGGCCCCGACGAGGTGTACCTGGGCGAGGTGCTGTTCGAGGATGACCTGCGGGACCTGGCCGTGCTGCAGCTCGACGGTCGGCCGGGCACCGGGCTCACCCTGTACACCGGCCCCACGCTGGCCAAGACCTCGGACGTGGTCCTGGCCGGGTTCCCGGGCGCGAGCAGCCCGGATCCGATGGACGCCGCGGCCTGGTTCGACCCGTCGTTCAAGGAGGGCACGGTCAGCCGCATCGGTCCGCGCAAGGACCGCGGTGGCGTGCACACGGTGGAGAACTCCGTGGACATGCTGCCCGGCCACAGCGGCGGGCCACTGTGCGACACCTGCGGCCGGGTGGTCGGCATCGCGTCCTTCGGCTACGGCCAGGTGGGCGAGCGGGCCGAGTACGCGATCGCGGTCAGCGAGCTGATGGACCTGCTGGCAGAGCACGAGACCAGCGTGGACGTGGACGGCACCCGCTGCCAGGCCGGGGCCACGCGAGGCTTCCCCGGCGCCCTGCTGGGCGCGCTGGTCGGGCTGATCGCGCTGGGAGTCGTATCCGTGGGGCGGCGGGCCCTGGACGGCCTCGGCAATCCTGGCGTGGCCCAGGGCATCGTGGGGCCAGGCACGGGCCCCGCGCCCCCGGGCTGGCGCCTGCGGGGTGTATCCGGCGCGTTGCGGCACCTGGACACACCCGTGGGCCACGCGCCGATCACCCTCGGCCGCTCTGCGGACGTGTGCGACGTGCTCGTGCCGGCCGACGAGTCGTCCGTGGCCCTGCGCCACGCCGAGGTCCGGATCGGACCCCACGGACTGCCCGAGGTCCGGGACACCTGGTCGGAGTGCGGCAGCCGGCTCGGCGGCCGTCCGCTGCGGGCCGGCGAGTGGACGGCCATCGCAGGGGGTCTGGAACTGGAGATCGGCGACGGCGCGGCCCGGCTCACCGTGCGCCGTGGGGGTGCGAACCGATGAAGATCCGCCGTGCCGAGGACATCCAGGTCTTCAACCTGTCCATGCTGGACGTGATCACATCCGCGCTGGGGGCGGTGGTGATCCTGTTCGTGCTGGTGGCGACCACGGCCAGCAAGGGCGACCCCATGCTGTTCGGCATCCCCCTGGAGACCGAGGATGCGCTGTTCCTGGTGGACGTGTCCCAGAGCATGGAGGGCCAGGAGGAGCGGCTGGTGGACACGGCCATGTCCCTGGTGACCAACCTGGAGCTGGACCGTTTCCGGTTCGCGTTCTTCGACAGCGAGGTGTACTCCGACGCGCCCCACTGGCCCCACGGCTGGCTCGAGGGCACGCGGGCGAACAAGGAGATGACCGCCGACCGGCTGCGCTACCGGATCGACCGGCTGGTCGACGAGCCACCGGGCATGACCGACACCCACGAGGCGTTGATGTGGGCCCTGGCCGAACCCGAGGTGGAGGTCATCTTCCTGATCACCGACGGCGCACCCAGCGCGGGGGTGCAGAGACCCCAGCAGATCCTGGACGACGTGGCCGCAGCCAACGTGCGCGACGTGCAGATCGACGTGGTCATGGTGGGGCTGCCCGAGAACAACGTGAACGAGCTGTACGATTTCCTCCACGATCTGGCCCAGCAGAACGGCGGCGACTACGTGGGGCGGTGATCCCGGCTACTCGACGGGCTGGTGTCCGGACGCGGCTCCGCGTGCGTTTCGCGCCAGGCGGACACCGACGAATCCCCAGCCCATCGAGTTCGGCTCCGTGGGCGGGGCGTGCCTGACCGACAGCGCGAGATGTTCGGGCCTGGAGTGACCATGGGATCCTCCACGCGTGACGTTGGCCTTGCCGCCGGTCCACCGCTCGTGGCTGTCGTGATCACCCGCGAGGTAGGTCATCTCGGAGTCCCAGACCCACTCGCGCAGGTTGCCCGTCATGTCGAACAGGCCGCGACCGTTGGGCTGGAAGGACTTGACCGGCGCGACTCCACCGTACCCATCGACGCACAGCGGCTGCCCCCCATCGGTGGGGGTGTTGGAGATGTTGGAGAACTCGCACAATGCTTCGGGATCGTCGGTGCCTGCGAAGGTCGAGTCGGGTCGCGCGCGGGACGCGTACTCCCACTCCGCGTCCGTGGGGAGTCGGTACCCCTCGGCCGACGGGTCCCAGTGCCACTCGCCCCCCTTCTCCACGTAGGCGGGAGCCAGCCTCTCCCGCGCCGACAGCCGGTTACACAGCTCGATGGCCCGGTCGCGGGTGATGCTGTGGCGGGGCCACGTCGGCGCAGCCCCGGCCCGCACCGGTTCGTCCATCACATCGGCCCAGAGCGCCTCGGTCACCTCGGTCTCGCCCAGCCAGAACGGCTCCGCGAAACGCATGGTCTGCCGAGCATCGCCAGCCTCGCGCTCGAGCTGCCCCGCGGGGATCTCCACCATCCGGTAGTCCTGCACCACGGTCGGACACGGCGGAGGCGCGGGTGGGAAGCCCACGATCAGCTCGTACGGCGTCCACTGGCCGGTGATCTCCACCGGGATCAGGTGGGTGGGACAGCAGTGCCGGCGAGACGCATCCACGCACGCCTCGCAACGCACGCCTGCGCGGTAGCTCAGCTGGCGTGTACCGCCGTGCTGGGGCCCGAAGAGCAGATCGGGACCGGTGGTCGTGACCGGTGGCTCCCCGTCCAGCAACGTGACCGTCCCGTGCTCGGGCGACAGGTACGGCAGCGTCAGCTCGACCTGGCAGACCCCGGGCGGCGCGGGAACGGCCACCTCCAGGTCGATGGTGCCCATGCCCGGGGGAACCGACAGCACGCCCGCGGTCGTGGAACAGCACAGGGGGCACTCGTCGCCCGGACACAGGTCGATGCTGCACCCCTCCCCGGCGAGCAGGACGTAGTCCACGTCTCCCACGGGCACGGCCTCGAGGATCGTGCTCCCCGGCTGCAGCGACGTCCACTCCCGGCCCGGCAGCTGCAACGCCACGGGCGTCCCGCCGAACAGGCCGGGGTAGTGCACGGTCACGTCCCTGGGGGCGTGGTTCTGCAGGTGTCTCTGGACCGCACACGCGACGATGATCGCGAGGATGCACAGCGCCAGCACGATCCCCAGCCGCTGCGATCCCGAGGGCAGGTCGTGCACGACCTGCGTGGTCTCCTCCGGCAGCTCGACCACCGTGACCGGATCGGCGACGGACGAGTCGCTGGCCGATCCGCGACACTCCCAGCGCAGGCGCCGGCGCAGCTGCTGGCAGCAGGTCAGCACCATGGCGGGCGAACCACGACGCCAGGGCTCGGGGTGGGTGAAGTGCCACATCCAGCCCATGGCCTGGTCTCGCAGCGCGCGCGCCGCGCGGTCGCGGTCCGGATGCTCCCCGGGCAGGCCGGCGCGGAACGCGCGCTCGATACGCTCGTGGTCCACGGTCAGCAGGTGCGGGACCCGGTGCAGCTCGATCAGGGACGCCAGCGGCTGCTTCACCATCGTCCGCAGCCGCTGCGCGTCGCCATCGGCCAGCTGCTCTCCCCCCTGGGCCCGCCGCGCCAGGTCGTGCAGCTGCCGCCCGGTCGGCGTGAGCAGGTCGATGTCCTGGGCCCGCTCGGCCGCGGACAGCCGCCGGTGCGTGATCATGGTGAACACCGTGGCGGCCAGCGCGAAGGTATCCCCCTCGGGCGCGGGTCTCAGGCCGAGCTGCAGCGCCTGTTCCGGCGGCGAGTAGCCGGGCTGGAAGACGGTGGTGTGGCGCCCGGTGGAGTCCGCGGCGATCCGCTTGGAGTAGCCGAAGTCCGCCAGCACCACCCTCAGCTGGTCGCCGTCGTCCACGACCAGCAGGTTGCTCGGCTTGACGTCGCGGTGGACCAGCACGGCGCCCGACTCCGCGTTGGCGGCGTGGCAACGGACCACGGCCCGCGCGGCCAGCTCCGCGGCGAGCAACCGTCGTTCGAGGCCGGGCGGCCCTACGCTACCGGGAGGCCCCCCCTTGCCCTCCAGCCAGTGCACCATGTCGTGCTCGAACCACGGCAGCACCAGGAAGATCAGGCCGTCGTCGGTGACGCCCCAGTCGACCACCTCGACCAGGTGTTCGCGCAGCAGGGGATCCGCGGCGTGCACGCGCAGCAGCTCGTCCCGCTCTCGCGCGAACCACTCGTTGTCGTCGGACTCGCGGGCCTGGCGGATGGCCCAGGGTCTACCGTCGGGAGCCGTGGCCTTGTGGACGATCGCCTGCCCCCCGGTACGGACGATGCCGCCGTCCGGTGTGTACTCGATGCCCCGCTGGTCCCTGAACCCCATGCGCCTCCGAGGTTACTGCACCATTCGTCGCTTATTCCTGACCGCCACCTGACCACCGGAAGAAACGCCGGAAAGCGATGTAAGGATGGACAGCGAGGAGGTCGGTGGTGCACTGGTTCGCCAAGAAGAAGGACTGGAGCTGGGACGGCATGCGGTCCATGGCCGTGGCCAGGATCCTGCAACAGAAGGCCTACGATCCGGCGGGGGTGGAGATGTTCCCCCCGTTCCTCTCCGTGCTGTTCCTGGTCGGCACGGGGCCGGCGGCAACCGCGCAGCGGTTCGCCGACGATCCGGCATTCGCGCGGGATGTGCGGGAGGCCCTGCTCAACCGGCTCACGCGCGCCACCCCGGCCAGCCTTCCGATGCTGGAGTTCCGGGCCGTGCCCGCGGACCGCGACGGGGTGGAGATCGACGACAGCCCCACGGCGATGCCCGACGAGCTGTACCTGCTCGCCTCGGACCACGGCGCCCCGTACACGTGGGACGACGACTCCCTGGACCTGCCGACCGGACGGCGGGTGTTCACGCTGGGACGCGGGCCATGGCACGGCCGCGGCGACCAGCAGCGCAACGACCTGCAACTCCCGACCTCCGCCCGCTTCGTCAGCCGCCGCGCAGCGCGACTCGAGCGGTGCGGCTCCCGGCTCATCGTGACCGCGCTGGACCAGGATGACCGCCTCTGCGTGCTCTGGAACGGCCGCACGGTCCGTCCCGCGCGGGTGCCCTCGGGTCGGGCCGAGATCGGCATGGAAGGCCGGATCGAGATCCTCGGCGACGCCGAGGAGGAGCACCTGGTGCTGAAGGTGCTCGGCTCCGTGCCCGACGCCGAGGGGAGGTGACCGGATGCCCGCCGTGATCCAGACCGGCAAGCGCACGTTCGAGGTGGACTTCCTGGCCCTCAAGCAACAGACCCGGCCGTGGTACCGGCGCTGGCGCGCCGTGGATCCGGAGACCCTCGAGCTCGACCCGAAGCTCGTTCTCGACGCCCTGACCGAGGTGATGAAGCACTGCGACATGGCCGACTCGGACGGCCGGCTGGTGTGGAACGAGTTCCTGATCTTCCTCACCCCAGATGATCACGACGACTTCGCCTACCTTGGACGGCGGCTCGAGGCGCAGTGTGGCGAACACCTGGGCAAGGTGGCTCGGCGCCTGCGCGCGAAGCCCATCGGCGACTTCGTGCTGCGGCTGGTGTCGGACGAGGGAGAGGAGGTCCTGCCGCACCACGGCATCGTGCACACCGCGTGCAAGGACAACCCGGACCTGGACCTGGCGGATCCCCTGGACGGCGAGTACACGGTGCGCGCCCGGCAGCGACCGCTGGCCCCACCGCCGGCCACGCCCCCGGCGCCGTCAGCCCCAGCGGTTGCAACCGCGCCGTCCGTGATCCCCGAGGGCCCCCTGCCCGGCCTCGTGCTGCACACCGAGGACAGACAGCACAGCTTCGCGCTGGGCAAGGGCGTGCTGTGGACCGTGGGCCGCGAGCACACGCCGCCCCCGTCAGCCAACCACGTGGGCATCCCGGTGGACACCACCACGGTCAGCCGGCAGGCATTCCGCATCGAGGTGCTCGAGACGGGCGCCATGATCACCCGCCCCGAACACGACACGGCCAACGCCCTGCAGGTCAACGGTGAGATGGTGGCCAAGGGCCGGCAGATGCACGTGGACCGCTTCCCCGCCGAGATCCTGCTGACCAGGCACGTGCGGCTGATCCTGGACGTGATCTGAGATGAGCAGCCTGTTCAAGCAGGGAGAACGCGAGCCCGCCACGGACATGGAGTCGGCCGCGCGGACCGACGCCGGACGCGTGCGCAAGCTCAACGAGGACCGGTACGTCAGCGACGAGGAGCTCGGCCTGTTCGCCGTGATCGACGGCATGGGCGGCGAGCAAGCCGGAGACGTGGCCGCCGAGATCACCCGGGATTGCCTGCTGGCCTCGCCCGACCTCGGCGAGGCCATCCTCGAGGCCAACCGCCAGATCGTGCAGCGCGGCCACGAGAATCCCGAGCAGCAGGGCATGGGCTGTGTGGTGACTGCCGCGCTGCTGACCGACGACCAACTCGATCTGGCCCACGTGGGCGACACCCGCGCCTACCTCGTCCGCGACTCGGGGTGCCAGCTGCTGACCCGCGACCACACCGTGGTGGCCGAGGAGCAGGAGCGACTCGCGCTCACCGAGGCCGCGGCCCGGCAGCTGCCCGACCAGCACCAGGTCACCCGGGACGTGGGCGGCGACGCGGCCATGGACGCCTCGTGGATCGACCGTAGCACGGTGCCCTTCGGGCCGGGGGACCTGCTGCTGCTGTGCAGCGATGGTCTGCACGACCTGGTACCCAGCAGCGAGCTGTACCCGTGGTTGCAGGAGGCCCACCAGGACGATCGCACCGCCATCGAGGTGGTCGACTCGCTGGTGGATCTGGCCCTGGAGCGGGGCGGGCGGGACAACGTCACCGCCGTGGTGGTCATGCGCCCGTCCCGTCCAGACACGGTCGTCGTGCCCGACAAGGTCGGTAGCCCGGCGGACCATGCCCCCCCCCGCGTCCTGCGGGCCGCCCGGCGCTGGGGCCTGACGGCCCTGGCCGGGGCGCTGGCATTCGTCGCCGGACACCTGCTGTGGCCCCGCACCCCGGTGCAGGCACCCCGGGAGCTCGTGCCCGCGGACGCGGGCCTGGTCACGGCGTCGCACGGGTTCGGCCTGGTGCTGCCCGGGCCGGCTGGACTGGACGGCGTGCTGTCCCCCGGCCCGCTGGTCCCGCTCGGTCGGCTCGAGGCCGCAGCAGGCCACCACCAGACCACCGTGGCCCGGCCCCGGCACACCGACACCCTCGAGGACACGGAGGCCGAGCCCGTGGAGATCCGCGGGCTGGAGCTGGCGTTCCCGCCCCAGGGGGATCATGCCTGGGACATCGCGGTCGAGCCCGGAGCCACGCTGGTGCTGCGCCAGGCCCTGATCCGTGCGCCGCAGACCGCCGTCACCATCGACCTGCTGGGCGCGGACAGCGCCGTGCAGCTCCTGGACTGCACCCTCGACCTCGCGTCCCTCGACGTGTTCGGCCACGTCGACGGCGCGCTGGTCGTCGCCGGGGGCGACGTGTTCGTCGGTTCCACCAACCTGGAGCCGGCGGTCCGCCCCACGGGGCTGAGGGTGGCCGCACTCGACGAGGAGGGACGACCGTGATCCGCATCGGCGAGATGGTCGCCCTGGCCCTGGTCGTGATCGGCGCGTGCGTCGGCGCCGACATCGCCCTGGATCGCACGCTGGAGCAGGCCGCCCTGCGCGCCGGGCCGCTGGTGCGCGACGCGGCCGCGGCCGAGGCCGAGGCCCGGCTCGCGATGCTCGCCTTTGCCGCGGGCTTCGCCGTGCTCGCCGGGGCCCGCGCCTGGAGCCTGCGGCGGGCAGCATCGCCGCTGGCCGTGCCCCTGTTCCTGCCCGCGGTCGCGGGCGCAGCCGGGCTGGGCCTGATCGTGCAGATGGGCTACGGCGACCCGATCCACGCCCAGGACTGGCCCGGTCCCGGGTTCGCCCACGGCGTGGGGCTGGCCTGCCTGCTGGCCGCGGCCCTGGTCGTACAGCCCTGGGACCTCACCGAGGTCCTGCACCGCTTCCGCGTCCCCCTGGCCGTCACCGCCGGGATCGGCGCCGTGCTGCTTCGCTTCGCCGGCACCGGCCCCGCGGGAACGGACACGCACATCAACCTGGCCCTCGGCGGCGCCATGGTGCAGCCGCTGGAGGCGGTCAAGCTGCTGTTCGTGGCGCTGCTGGGGGTCACCCTGGGCCGCCGCGCGGCCCGGCTGCGCTGGCACCGGATCAAGGTGGGGCCGCTGCGCGTGCCACGGCCAGCGCTGTTCGTCGGCTCCCTGCTGTTCCTGCTGGCCGTGTTCGGCGGGCTGGTGCTGGTCAACGACCTCGGCCCCTCCCTGATCCTGGCGCTGGTGTTCCTGGGCGTGTTCTACGCGGCCACGCGATCCGCGGGCTGGGTGGTCGTGGCCTTCGCGCTCGTGGCCGCCGCGACCGCCCTGATCGCGGCCGATCCGTCGATCACGGGCTCGACGACCCTCGAGACCCGTTTCCAGATGTGGCTCGACCCGTGGCTCAACGGACGCCGGTTCGGATCCCAGCTCGCCCACTCCCTGTGGGCCATCGCCGCGGGCGGACTGCACGGCCGCGGCCTGGGCCACGCCATGATCGGCGCGCTGGAGGCCGGCCACACCGACCTGGCCCTCGCCCACCTCGCCGAGGAGACCGGGCTGTGGGGCGGGCTGACCTACCTGGGCCTGCTCGGCGCGGTCGTGGTGCACGGGCTGTGGGTCGCGGCCCGCACGGGCACGCCCGAGCGGGCGCTGCTGGCCGGCGGCTGCTCCCTGCTGCTGCTCGCACAGTGGGTCGTGATCTTCGGCGGCACCACTGGCCTGTTGCCGCTCACCGGGGTCGTGGTCCCCTTCCTCTCGTTCGGTAAGAGCAGCATGGCCATGGTGCTCGTGGCCGCGGTGCTGCCGCTGCACGTGGCCGAGCGCGGGCCCGCCGCGGTGGTCACCCGCGAGCTGCGCGAGCTGCGAGCCACCCTGTCGGTGCTGCTCGTCGCCAGCGTGCTCACCCTGGCGGCGGCCGGGGGCTGGCTGGCGTGGCTCGGGGTCATGAACGGACCGGCCACCTCGGCGCGGGCCGTGGTCACCACCCTGCGCGACGGCACCGTGCGCCTGGACAACGATCCCCGGCTGGAGGCGATCAGCGGCCAGTTGCTGCGCGGCGAGATCCTGGACCGCAACGACGAGGTCCTCGCGGGGACCGCGCCGGACGGCAGCAGGACCTGGCCGCTGGGCGACGACATCGGTACCCTGCTGGGACCCCCGGACGGCGACCTCACCCTGCGGCAGCCGTGGATGCTCGAACGGCAGTACGAGACGGTCCTGCGCGGGTACCCGGACCGGGCACGGCCCGTGATCGCGTGGAAGACCCGCGGGCCCGACGGCCGCGAGCGCCTGGTGCTCGCGGTCGAGCAGGGCACCGAACCCGACGACGGCCGCGAGCGCGCCGAGGCCCTGGCCGACGGCGCGGCCGTGCGGCCGGTGGCCCACGCAGCCGCCGACCTGACCGCGTTCGTGCCCCTGCTGCACCTGCGCCCCGTCGATCGCGAGGCCGCGATCGACGCGGTGGTCCAGGACAAGGCGTCGCGCTCGGTGCGGCTGTCCCTGGACGCCCGGCTGGTGGCCCGGATCGCCGCGATCCTCGACGAGGCCGCCGAGCAGGGCGAGGCGGCCGCGGCCGTGGTGCTCGACGTTCACACCGGCCGGATCCTGGCCCGGGTCCAGGTCCCGGACGTGGACCTGTCCAGCGGCACGTGGATCGACCGGCTGGAGGCCGGCGAGCCGCGCTTCGTGGGCATCTACGGCCCCTGGCCCGACAAGACCGGCGTGCGGGGGTTCTTCCAGGCGGGCTCGGCCGCCAAGCTGTTCACCGCGCTGGCCGCGGTCCGCAACGGCATCCCCGTGCACGGCCAGGGCTGCGCCGTGCGCACCGGCTGGGTCTTCCCGTGCACGCTGAGGGACGCGGACGGCCCCTACTTCACCACACCGGGCTGGCCGCGGCCGGTTCACGACCACCACCTCGACGCCAACCACGGCGCGGACCTGGAGCTGGTGGGCGCGCTCGAGGACAGCTGCAACGTGTACTTCGGGCAGCTCGGCCTGGACCTGGGCCCCGCCTCCTTCCAGTCGCTGGTCGCCGACGGCGTGGACATGGGCTGGGATACCACGTTCGAGCCCGGCCCCGCCGGCTCCAG
Source organism: uncultured Rickettsiales bacterium (assembly GCA_964639985.1). GTDB lineage: Bacteria > Myxococcota_A > UBA796 > UBA9615 > CAYRNR01 > CAZXHG01. Next base: position 55,640 of record CAZXHG010000012.1, on the reverse strand, counting down.
GCAGCTGGCGTCCACGGCCTTCGGCCAGGGCGCGGCCGCGCTGAACGTGTCGCAGGCTGCCCGCCTCGTGGCCACGATCGGCAGCGGTGGTGTGTATCGGCGCTGCCCGCCGGACCTCGCGCTCGACGCCGCCTGCGAGGAGACCCTGGTCACGGACCACGAGCCCGGGCTGCAGGCCGTACTGGCGGGCATGAGCCGGGCCATGACACACGGCACCGCCCACCGGCTCGACCGCGTGGACGGGGTACGCATCTACGGCAAGACCGGCACCGCCGACGCCGCGGGCATGGTCGACGAACAGGTCTTCGGGTACGAGCCCGGCGCCACCGGTCTTCGTCCCCACTCGTGGTTCGTGGCCCTGGCCGAACCCGCCGACGCCGAGGCCTGCGGCGCCCACGCCCCCGGTCGGCTGGCCATCGCGGTGGTCGTTCCACGGGGCGGCGGGGGCGCAGAGGCGGCAGGCCCGGCCGCCATTCGCATCATCGAGGCGGCTCACGACCTGGGGTACCTGCAGTGAGGGAGGGTCTCCGATGAAGACGTTGCTGCCCTACCAGCTCGACGACCGCTACGGGTTGCTGGACATCGTCAAGCGCGACATGGACCAGGGACGGGACGTGCTGCGCACCCGATTCCAGGGCGGGGACGCCCTGACCCGGATCACGCACGTACCCCTGGACATGCAGCTCGAGCCCCTCGTGCGCAGTGCAGCCCGCGGCGAGTCCAGGGCCACCGCGTCCCTCCCGGCCGACCTCCCCCAGATCTTCGAGGGCTACCGCGTCCGGGCCGCCATCGGCGATATCGAGGGGCTGCCCCCGATCCTGGACGGCGGACTGGCCCCGCTGGGTGATGGCACCGGTCTGCCCTACGTCACCCTGGCCTGGGTCGAGGGCCAGAGCCTGCACCGCGTGTGGATGGGCATGGCTCGCGACCAGCGGGGCGAGATCCTGCGCCAGCTCGCGGCCGTGCTCGACCGGCTACACGCGCTCAACGCCCTGCACGGCGACGTCAAGCCCGAGAACGTGATCGTGACCGCCCACGGCGTGCACCTGATCGACTTCGACACCATGCGCCAGGTCGGCCACGCGGGCCAGCCGTCGCCCATCTTCCTGCTCACCCGCCGATACGGCGCACCCGAGCAGAACTTCAAGTCCATGGCCTACCTGGCCTCGGACCTGTTCTCGTTCGGCTGCATGGTCGCGCTGCTGATGGGCGAGAAGCCCCCGGGCGATCCCGGCTTCCCGCCTCCGCTGCAGTCCCCCTGGGATCGCATCATGCGGGCCTGCCTGCGGGAGAAGCCGCAGGACCGCCCACCCACGGCCGAGGTGCTCCGGGCTGCCGCGGGCGAGGCTGCGGACCTCGGCGATCCGGCCAACGACTCGGTGGAGGCGCTCACCACCCGGGTCCCTGACCCGCGCACACCACCGTCCGCGGGCACGGACACGGACCCGGTCGACGACCGCTCGCTGCACAGCGGCGAGACACCCGCGCACGAAGAACCCCGTGAATCCACGGTTCACGAACCCGCAACCGGCCTGGCCCGCTGGGCCGTCCGGCTGCTGGTCGGCCTGGTCCTGCTGGCGCCGCCAGCCGTGGTCGCGGCGTTCCTCGCCGGCCACGGCGCGGCCCGGGACCAGGACCGGCACCGCCACGAGCAGGAGGCGCAGGCGCAGGTGGACACGCTGCAGGCGAGGCTGGAGGAGCACAAGACCGTGTACGAGCACAACGGCGCCACGTACCTCGCCAGCCTGATCGCGGACACCGAGGCCAGCGCAATCCAGCAGGCTCCGGCCGAGGTCCAGGGCATGCTCACCCTGGCGCGGATCTGGCAGCAGGGCTGGCACCTGACCAACGCGCGCTGGGCCCAGGAGCGCTTCGAGGAGGGCGACCTGCTCACCCTCGCCGCCCTGGAGGCGGGCGAGACCCCCGAGGCCCTGCTGGCCCGTGCCACCCTGACAGGCGCTGCCTGCCGCCTGCTGAAGTCCGGGGTAGACGACCGCAGCGCCTGGTGCGACGAGGCGCGGGAGAGGGCCACGGCCGCGATCGAGCTGACCGACGACGAGTGGCTGCAGGTGGAGGCGTGGTGGGTGCTGGTGATGATGGAGGCCTCGGAGGCCAACCGCCAGTGGATCGACGGCAACGCGGCCGCCGCCCTGGCCCACGCCAGCGCAGCGCTCGACGCCTGCGACGCGGCCGAACCTGCGCTGCCCTCCGCCCCCATCAACGGACTGGAGCTGGTGGAGGACTGCACCCGCGCGGCCGCGTCCGCCCGGGACATGGACGCATGGCTTCACTGGAGCCGCTGGATGCTGGACAACTGGGACGGTAGCGGCCGTACCTTCGACCGGGTGGTCTCCCACATCCACCGCTCCGGCCACCGCGAGTGCAGCGCCCTGGGCGGCCCGGCCATCCCGGTGCCCCCGGACGAGCCCGTGGGCGGCACGGCCGAGATGTGCGGCTACATGACCATGGTCGCGCTGGGGTGCGACGACGTGGCCGAGTCCTTCCTCGCCTGCGAGCACAGCGAGAGCGACCGCTGCCTGAAGTACGTCGAGCAGCGCGGCGTACCGTGGGGTGAGGCCAAGAGCCTGCAACGAACCGCGTCAGCGCGCGAATGCGAGCTGGACCGACGCTGACGAACGACAGGAGGGGTGAAGCCCATGGACATGGTGGTCGAGATCGAGGTCGACGGAGAGCTGGAGGAGTGGCGCGTCCCACAGGACGATCCCTACCTGCTGATGGGACGGTCCGCGCGCGCGGACATCCGCCTGGACGGCCGCACGGTGTCCCACCTGCACCTGGTGCTGCGCTGGAGCAACGGCTGGTGCCTGCAGGACATCTCCACCAACGGCTCGCTGTACAACGGCAACTGGCTGGAGGCCGCTACCGTGTACGTGGGTCCGGACGACGTGGTCGAGCTCGGCTCCCACCGGCTCGTGCTGCGCGGCCTGCCCGAGCCGCAGGGCGTGGAGTCCACCGCCCGCCGCACCCGCATCCGCCGCCTCAGCCTGCCCGAGCCCGGCCTGGTCCGCATCGCCATCGGCGCCCACCCGGTGGAGGACAACACCATCCGCCGCCAGCAGTGGACCCTGCTGCGCTCCCTGGCGTCGTGCTACGACGGCCAGCGCGACTTCGGCTGGCTGTCGTGGGAGGACGAGCTCGAGGTGCTCGAGGCCTACGGCGGCCCCACCAGCCCCACGGCCAACCCGGGCAGCCGCGTCTACACCAGCCGCAGCCGCCTGCGGCAATGGTGGACCCGCCTGCTGGAGCGCGAGGGCCAGCGCCTGTCCGCCTGCCCCGACCTGCTGTTCGAGACCGATCAGAAGAAGAACATGCGCCTGCGCCTGCGCGTGGACACCGTGGCCATCCTGGGACACGAGATCGTGCGGTGAGGGGGGGGGCGCGCTGATCACCGACGTCAAGGAGCTGGTCAGCAGAACCGGACTCGACGACCCGCTGCTGCACGCGATCATCGGACTGGCGGTGTACCTGCTGGTGCGCGCTGTCGCATGGAGGCACGCCCATACCTGTTTGTGGGCGCTCGGGGCGGCGATGCTGATCCAGTCCGTGAGCGAGGCCCGCGACTGGTGGGACTTCTGGGCCGTGGGGAAGGACTTCGGGCTGGGCTACCAGGTGTGGGACATGGTCACGGATGGGGTGTGGACGATGGCGGGGCCGTTGGGGTTGGTGGTTGTGGAGTGGCTGGGCGGTACTCCAGGCTCCTCTCCTCCTGACCGTAGCCAGGAGGGGTGAACCTCTCCCCGGACCTTGTCTATACTGCAGCTCGCAACAGTGGCGGACCCGCCGAGGGCTTCGCTGGGAGATCGTGTATGAGGAGGAGGATGATCTTCGTTGACGCTGGCTACCTGCACCTGGACCTAGCGCGGAGGGCTGATCGGCGCTGGCACTTCGATCACGCCAAACTGGCAGGGTTCACCAAGCACGACCTGAGGGCCGATTCGATACCGCTGTGGTACGACGACTGATCCCGGTGCCAGACGCGACATGGCCTCACCGATCATCCTGGCGAATGCCGACCAAGGCGAAGCTGCGATGAACCAGCCGTGGGCAGGCTTCACCAGACACCACCCCCCGGGCAACCGAGGCCCTACCGCCGCCCAGCATCCAGCCGGATCACGCCCAGCCTGGAGACCGACTTGAAGCACCTCCACTACGACGGCATCCAGGGGTACCGATCCCGTTTCGACGACATCCATCTGGTGTACGAATTCCTCGAAGAGGTCCCCCCCGAATTGGGGCTACGGCCGGCCATGCCGCCGTTCATACTCCCCTATTACAACGGGGTCGTGCCGGAGGACGCAGGCATCTCCTCGTTCTTGTTCCTGGCCGGAGGGCACATCACGTTGCACACCTTCCCCTTTCGCGAGGAATTCTTCTTCGACCTCGTGAGCGCCGATCCCTACGACGAGGAGGAGGTGGCCTCAGCCCTACAGGACGCGTTCCCGTGCCGACATGTGAAATTTGGCGTGCTCGATCGGACCCAGAACAGCCCTAGCGAACGACCGCACCAACCCGCGAGCGATTTCGGACCCCACCTGTTCCTGGATATCGAGGAGTACGATGGCCCCGACGACATGGACCGGCTCTTCGACCTGTTCGACCGGCTGCCCTCTGCCGTGGGCATGACGCCGATCATGCGCCCGTACCTGGTGCGAAACCAGACAGCATCCCACGGACCGGTGCTCAGTGCGATGACGATGATCGCCGAGAGCCACATCACGTTGCACGCCTATCCCGAACGCGACGAAGCCTACCTCGATCTCTTCTCCTGTCGACCGTTCGACGAGGAGAGGATCAAACGGGAGATCCGGTCCCTGCTTCCCGGACACATCGCCCGGGAGGCCGTCGTCGCGCGGGGGGCCGACTTCCGCCGTCTCTACCCCCGTCGCGACGAGACGCTGGCCTTCAGTCGGTCCTGGCTGGCAGCTGTTCCTGGTCCCGAGGGGGATGGTCGTTGAGGATCGTCTTCGTCAACGCCTGGAACCGCGCCCTCTCGTGGTTCTACTACGCGCAGGGGATGAGCAGCCCGCCGTACGGCGCCTGCCGCGTTGCCGCCAAGCTGACGGATCGTGGTCACGACGTCACGGTCCTCGACGGGCAGATGCTCCGCGAGGACGCACCGACACTCGCGAGTCGCGTGGCGGATCTTGATCCGGACCTGGTGCTCGTCGGAGCGTTCCCGGAACTCCACCTACACGTGTTCATGGGCGCCGCAGCATATCCCTACGACCTCGAGTTGTCCCACGGTATACGAGAGGTGCTGCCCACGGTGAAGATCCTGCTCGGTGGATACATGCCGCGCCGCTTTCCCGATCTGGCGGCAGAGGATGCCCGGAGCGTGGATGGGCTGGTTCCAGATGAAGCCGCCATGGATTCCCACCTGGCCCCCAGCCCCGTGAATGGCCCTCGATTTCGACGCGCGGATGGCCTCTCCTGCCTGGTTCCAGGGATCGAGAGCTATGGCATCGCCCGTTCCCTCTATCTCGACGACCCCGGAAGCGAGGTCTTCCCGGTCCTCCCCATCCTGACCGCGACAGGCTGCCCACATCGCTGCGTGTTCTGCGCGACACCGGCACACTTCAAGGGACGGTATGTCTCCCGACCGATCGATGCCGTGCTGGATGAAGTCGAACACGGCGTGGTCACGCACGGTATCCACGACTGGTCTATCTGGGACGACACGTTCACCGTCCGTGCCGACCGCGTCGAGGCGATCTGCCGCGGTCTGATCGACCGGTCGCTTGAGATCCGCTGGTGGTGTTTCGGGCATGCGGCCTGGGTGGTCCAACACGCGGATCTACTCCCCCTCCTGCACGAGGCTGGGTGCCGGATGATGTGGATCGGGGTGGAGTCGCTGGAGGAGTCCAACCTGGCCAGGTACAGCAAGGGACTCGCCGCAGATACCGCACTCAGAGCTGTGGACCGGCTCGTCGCGGCAGACATGCTCCCCACCACATCGTTCCTGCTCGGCGAGCCCGATGACGATGCTACCAGCCTCGACCGCCGCCTGAGGGCTACCGAAAAATTCACGGATCGCGGTTGCGTCAACGTGTTCACGCTGCTCATCCCGGTTCCCGGAACGCCGCTCTTCCAGGCTCTCCTGGCCGAGGACCGCCTGGCCTCCACCGACCTCCGGCTGTACAGCGGTGTGCGGTCGGTAGTTCGCTATCCAGGCATCGATCCGTCTGACGTGGAGAAGCTCTTCTTCGAGGCCTACACTGGATCGATCCTCTCGAAGCGATGGGTGAGCACTACCGGAAGAGCCAACCTGTTCACCAGCCAGACGGGTGACGGACCGAATCTGGACGTGGGCTTGCTCCGAAAAAGGGCACGGGAAGAACTAGGCCGACTGCAACGGCTGGAGAGAGGCCCCGGCGCCGAGGTGGATGCATGCCGCTTCGCCTAGTCAAGGTTGAGGGGCGCCGTTACGAGGTCATAGACCACGATGACGTCCGACACGTCGTGGTGGCCAATCATCATCTGACGACCCTGTTGCTCGAAGATCCCGGCGCATGGGCATCGGCGTGTTCTGCGGAACAGGTACTCGACGGACCGGGCCGGGTGACACTCGACCACGGAACAAACACCCGGTCCTACCTCTCGGACACTGGCGCCTGGATCGTATGCGGCCCCTGGCCGGAATTCGTCCAGGACCTCGCTTCACAGGCCAGCGAGACGGGCGGCCTCATCGCGACCGCCTCCGTCGCCGACCAGTGGCGATACCGCCCAGGCCGTCGCGACCTCGCCGCGCGCCGGCTGGCAGATCTGATCTGCGCTGAGATACCGCGGTGGTCGGCGATGCGCCGTGCCCGGCGTACGCAGCTGCACGGCGAGATGCGCGAGCTCGTCTTCCGTTTCTTCGGTTCGGCGACCCGCGCCGAACTCGATTCGGACGAGGACACCCGGTTCGAGCCGTATCCCGGACACGCTGCCATCCCGACACGACTGCTCGCAGGCGCCGACACGGCCGCAACTGCGACTGCCATCGAAGCAACGTCCGGCGTTCCCGGCACGCCGAACTTCCAGGCCCTGGACTACTGGTGGCAGAGCATCTTCGCGATGTGGTGGAAGGGATTCTGGTAGATCGATGGACGCCCCCCCTCTCCCCTGTGCCCTGTGCGGTCGTCACGATGTGATCGTGGCTCGATCGGTGGGATGCTGCGTCGATTGCGTGCGCACCGACCCTAAGCAGGCCCTTCCCCTCGTGGAGCAGGCTCGAAGGCAGGCTCTGAGGCAATCTGGCGACATGCCGGATCCGGTACGACCTGTGCCGGAAGACGACATGCTGGTCGCCATGGGGTTCTACGACGATCACCCGGCGAACTGCATCGCCTCGTGGCAGTGTCCCGGAACCACAGGTTGCGGGTACCCTGATTTCGCGGTCAGTCCCGGTGTCGAGGCAGGCTGCCGTAACCTCGCGGTGTTCACCGCGGGATGCAACTTCGACTGTCTGTTCTGCCAGGACTGGATCCACAAGACGATGGCCGAGACGGCCAAGCCCCGATTCACCGACGACGAGATCCTCGACTGGATCGACGACCGTACGACGTGCGTCTGCTTCTGTGGGGGCACACCAGATGTCCAGCTGGCGGCCGTGACACGCATCGCCGTGCTCGTTCGGGAACGCTACGCCGACCGGGTGATGCGTATCTGCGCCGAGACCAACCTGACGGCGCCGGGGGATCTCCTGCTGCCATTCGCCCACCTGGTCCACGACTCGGGCGGTGGCTTCAACATCGGTCTCAAGGCTGGCACCGAACCCGTCCATCTTGCCCTCACCGGTACAGGTAACACTCGCGTGTGGCGCAACATCGAGCGGCTTCGGGCGGAATTCGGTCCCGCGGAGCGGGTCGAGTTGATCCGCCCTTCACTCCTGGTCGTCCCCGGCTACATCGACGTGTTCGAGGTCCGAGCTGTGGCCGCCCGACTGGCGGCCATCGACGCCGACCTGACCCTCAAGCTGATCCCGTTCCTGCCTCGCTACCTGTTCGACGACCTGCCTGCCGCCGCCGACGAACTGGTGGCCACGCTGGCGGCCGCGGCCGCCGATAGCGGCTTGCACCGCGTGGATCCGCCGCCGGACGACGTCGGCCAGGGGGGCCGTTTTGTCCGCTGAGATAGTACGACTGGCTAGAGTCGTCGAGTTCAATCGATGTCGAGCACCAGTCGGTCGTCTTCCAGCTGTGCGCAGATGTTGTCCAGCGCCTCGCGGACACCGCCGTAGTTCGTCTTCGCGTCGATCGCCAGCGCGACGATTCGCTCGTAGTACTTCAACGCGGGGTGCTCGGGGATGCTATCGATAAAGCGGATCATCCGGTCGGACTCCAGGGCCGTCCGAAGTTCTGTCTCCCGATCGAAGATGCGGCGTGCCGCCAGATCCCCTTCTTCTTTCATCTGATTCAGCGTATCGCTGTCCCCGGCCGGGACATAACAGGAGCCCACCTTGTAGATGCGGCAGTTCGAGTAGTCGACCCGCTCGTCGAGGTTGTGGTGCAGGATCTCGGCATTCTGTTCGGTACCGACGATGTGCTGGTGGCTCCACCGGAAGAACACGAGCACCACGTGCGCCAGGAAGAGGACCGGCAGGCTGAACGGCGTCAAGCCACTCGCCGAATCCAGAACGAAGTAGATGTCCTCGGCACTCACCTCGTCGGTGCCGCGCTTGTCGTTGATGTAGTCGGCGACCCGCTCCATCAGGGAACGGTAGCGGCGCCGGAATCCCATCATGTCGAACTTCTGGGCATCCAGGGCTCGAATCGATTCGGCAACCGGGGAGGCGACCAGGTACAGCAACTCGCCCTGGTCGAAGGCGTCCTGCGTCATGTCTCTCTTGTTGAGTGCATCGTCTTCCGTCCAGGCGAGCTGGGCGTAATGCTCCTTGTAGTCGACCACCGCCTGCTCGACGAACGTACTCTCGTCCACGCCGGGGCGCGGGTAACGGTTGTTGAAGAAATGCTGCACTCCAAGCGGGGAGACGTCACCGAGCCGCCGAGCGATCAGGTCGGTTTCGCCTTCCCTCGGCGGAATGGTCGTTTCCAGGATCATGTGCATGCCTGGCGCACCGATGTCGAAGTCGATGCAGCAAACGATCTTGCCCCGGCGGAAGAGGTTGGCGGCGATGTTCATCGCCGCGGTCGTCCTTCCGGAGCCGCCCTTGTACGAATACGCGACGATGTTCACTTCGTCTTGTCCGTCTTGTTCTTCAGCAGGTCGTCGATGTCGCCATGGTACTCCCGGGTCAGCACGTCATAGGCTATCTCGTTGTTGAAGTAGCCCGACTTGATCTTATCCCGCAGCTGCTCCCATTCCGGTTCTCCGCGCCCCCGCAGCCGATCCAGCCGCTTGGACAGCCTGATGAGATCCCTCATCGCCTGCAGGGCGTCGTTGGAGTGAGGCGCCATGTTGCCCTTGTTCTCGATGATATCGAAGAATATCTCCATCCACTGGCTGCTCCCACCTGACCGCCCCTGGAGATCACGACCGTCCAACTCCTCGGCAACGATCCGTCGGACCTGCAGGTCGAGAACCTTGCGGAATTCCTTGAACGCGCGCACGGCCTCCGAGTCTGCCTCGGATACGACCGCTCCAGCTGCCGATCCTGCCTTCCTCAACGGCTCTGCCAAGTCCACGATCCGGGTCCTCCCCAGATCCACCACCTCGTTGAAACACTGCGAAGCATAGGTCGTCAGCGCCTCGGCGATGGATGCGGTGTAGGCCAGTTCGTACTGCCCGGAAAACGCCCACAGCCCCGCTTCGTCCCCGTCCGAGATGGCGAATTGGGTCATACCTTCCAGGACCTCGTGCATCCAATCGAGGGCTTCGTTCCTCATCCGACGGACGTTCTGCTTGCCCCCCGGATCCTTGATGTCCTTCAGGGCACCAGCGTAGTTGGCCAGCGACCGCAACATGATCGGGAGCAGGGAGACGTAGGGGAATACCAGGCAACGGTCCTCCCCCAACTTCTCCACCGTCTCTTCCGGATGGACGTCCGCGGGCTCTATCTCTGCAGGCTCGTCCAGCCAGATCAGGAACGGCTTCACCGTCGTGAACAGGGGTGAGTGATCGTCCCGAATCTCCCTCCGAATGGTCTTGAGCAGAGGCTTCAAGAACTCGTCGTGGTAGCGGACGAGCAAATCGATCTCGACCTCCCCTCCCTGGCTCTCGGCAATGATGCCCGTGTGTAGGCAGGACGTGTACACGCCCCACAGCTGTACCAGATAGTCGGTGCGGTACAGATCGTCGAAGTAGGCTCGCTCGATGGAGTTATCCATGTCCTGGAGATAGCGGTGAGCTAGGTCCTTGGCGAACCTCGCCCCGATCCTGCCTACCAGCTTCTTGATCTCGTCGGTCGCGATGTCCGAATCGCCGAAGGTGTCGTAGATCACATCGTAGACCGCCAGGACGGCCCTGGAGCAGAATGCCCGCGTCTCGCAGACGAAATAGTCCTCGATGAACGCCTGGACCACGGGGCCGTCGAAGTCGGATCCGCTTTTCTGGAAATATCGACTGATCCGTCGCCGGGACTCGTCGCTGAAGTACCAGGTCAATCCGAACAACTGGACGTTCTCGTCCAGGTCAGATTTCCACTCGACAACGTACTTCGCAAAGAGAAATTTCTTGAGCAGCATCGATAGGTTGTTCACCCGTTCGATGTACTGCTCGGGGTTGATCAGGCCCGCCGAGTTCAAGTAGTCCGTGGCATCGAAAAACAGCGCAGTAGCCCATGCGTTGGCATCGTCGTTCCACTTGTTGAAGTACGGCTGTGCGTTGAGACCTTCGTAGTCGACGGCGCGTACAGCCGGTCCGATCTCCCGGTCGAACTGCTTCACGAGGCCGTTGATATCATTGATCGTGTTCTCGTCGATGTCGTCGACTCGGAAGTCCTTCAGCGCAGGCACAAGCACATCCAGGCTTTCCACCAACCGCTTGCGCTTTGCGCACTCCGCCGTGATCAACCCGATGGGCATGAGCAGCGTCTCGAGTCCGTAGATGAAGGGCAGGTGCAGCACGTCCTCGCCACCCGTGCCGCCGGACTCCTTTACCACGAACTCGTCCTGGAATTTCTGGTTGTCGCGCTTCCATTTGTCCAGCAGGGCGACCCTCGTCTCGCGCAGCATCACCAAAGCCTGCTGCAGGCGCTGGATCGCGAGCGGGTAGTCATCCGGGTACTGGATTCCACGTGTATTCAGCATCGGTCATCTCTCCTGCGGCTCGACGGATTGGTCGAGACCGCCGAACATCACGGCGTGGATGAGGGCTTCGCCGGCCTCCTGCCGCGGGTGTCTGTCTTGGTATCCATGCACATCGGACTCGGGCTCGATCACTTCCCGCACCCTTTCCTTCGCGGGATTCGTGTCCGTGTACTTCCTGTTCTTAAGCAGCCTGGAGATGTTCCTCCGGGACTTCTCATGCGCCGGACAGTCATTGTAGAAGCCGGTACAGGTGTCCAACATATAGGTGACCAGCTCGATCAGGTCGGTGAAGCACTCTTCCGAGTGTTCGACCAGGTATTCGAGAACGTCCAGTTCGTCAGCGTCCGGTGGCAACTGTCCTTGCTGCGAGCCAACATTGTATTTTGTGTACAACCTGGCGGCAACACTGGTTGACTTCAAGCTGGAGACATTCCTCCTGAATACACACTCCCTGGTTTCGCCCCTTTCGGGGTGCTTGGGCAACAGGAAACAGTGATTGCGTCCTGTCTTGTTCTCGAATCCAATCTTGGTGAGCGCCCTGACGAACAGGGCCCCCGTACCCTCTTGGGAGTACCCCAGACGTTTTGCCCACAGCATCAGCTTCTTGCAGTACTTCTTCTCGAATTCAACGACCTCGTCGAGGAACCGCGTTGAACTCCACCGCCGCTCCTTGTTGCGGTTGGTGGCGCTCTGGACGAGCCCGCTGACGAGCATCTCGCCGTCCCATGCGAGTTGCTCCACGATCAGGTCATCTAGCTTGCCGAACTCCCTGACCTCCTTTTCACTGTCGCTGAAATAGGTCTCAGGTGTAACACGCAGCCCGAACAGGATCTCTCGAAATACGACACCTGTAGAGAAGACATCCGCCTTGAAATTCCTGGGCTCGGCCAACTCGAAACTGTTCGGTGGCATGTAGCCATGGGTCCCAATGATCTCGCTTCTCTGGGTCGACCCCATGTTGTCCAGAGGCGTCTGTTCAAAGTCCTCCTTCTCAATGTGCAACGCGCCGAGATCGGCAAGCTTGATCTGGCCTCTCTGGAGGAACAGGATATTCGCTGGCTTGATATCCCTGTGCACGACGCCACCTTCGTGCAGTTTCTCCAGCGCACTCAGGATGTTCCGGACACACGACAGGGCGAACATCAGCCGCAAGAAAACCGACACGAGAAGGTCGACGTTTCGCGCGTGATGCTCTGACCGGCACCGATCGAACTCACGGATGCACCGCGGGATGCTCCACCCCGCCAACTCGTTTCCTCTTCGGTCGTACTCCTCGATCTTGTCCTTGAGAGACCACTTCGCCTTTTCGAGCAATTGACATTGCATGCCATTCTCGTTGAATCCGTGATCATAGCAATCGATGAGATAGGGAGACCACCTGTCGTCCATGGTGTACCGGCGCAACACACGGGCCTCCCGCTTGAATCGGGAGAGCACCTTGTCCTCCCCGTAGCACAGTCGCAGTACCTTGAGTGCATAGCGCTTACTGAGGTCGTCGACCTCACTGACACCCCACACTATCGCGTGCGCGCCTTCCCCCAAGTACTCGTCAACCCTGTACGGCTTTCCAACAACATCTGCCTCATCAGTACCTTCCGGGATAACATCGCTGGTGAGAGTCGCCAACTCCCTGTTCTGCCTCCTACTGGTATCGTACATCTTCTGTTCGAAGAGCCCGGGCACTCGCCAGCGGTCATTTCTCAGGAAGACCCCCCGTGTTGCGGGCGGCGCCTTCGCTTGCAGTACGGTTCGCAACCACCCTCGGGCGCGATCCTCCTGGTCAGTCGAGGGTCGCCAGTCCTCTCCGTCCGTCTCGCCATCGAAATACCTGAAGGTCGCTCCTGCAGGATCATCGATGCCATGAATCGTATGCAAACAGGAAACCGCAGGCACCTTCTTGTTTGCCGGATTCAGAACCACGAACGGAAACAAGGTCATGATCGAGTTATGGACGGCGTCGAACAGCAGAAGATCATCATTCCTGCTGACGTCGATCAGTTCCTCAAGATCATTGTGTTTGAACAACTTCTCGATGGGCACGGGTGATTCCCTGAAGGAACCCAGGTCGGAGATGAACCTGCATTGCCCGTTTGCGCATACCTGAATGAGTGTGAAGTGCCGAAGGAAGGAGAATCCGCCGGACATCACGTCCAGCATGATGTCACGCATCCGCAGGATATCTGTCAGCGGGGTTTGTCTGGCTTTCTGTCTCTTTCCCTTTCGGTGAGCGACCTTGTTGCGATAGTCACGCATCTTGAGGGCATGTTGCCGCCGGCTGTGCTTCCGTGGGAACCCGATGACGACCAGGTTCCTGAAGCGAGGTTCGCTGGAGCGTCCTCCGGCCAGCTCACTCCGCGCCTGGTCAGCCGTGGGCTTCTGCGCCAGCATGAACGTGGAGTCAATCCACCTGCCGAGTGTCATGGTCTCGGTCATGTAGCTGGTGAAGAACTCCCTCAGATCGGCCAGGTCACCTCGTACGGACAGTTCGGCCAACATCACGTTGGTTGCCAGCCTGAAACAATCCTCCGCGATGTTGACGTAGTCGAGGAACTGGTCTCGCCATTGCTTCTGAAGTTCCCGGTCGCTCAGACTCCTGAAACCCTGATTGAAATCCCTGGCAGCGTCCCCGATCGGCAAGGGATACTGCTCGACCGTGAACATCGCATGATCACTGACCACGAAGCGTTCATCGCTCATCGGTAGCTCCCCCCCCCCACGATTCTTGTGGCCACTGCGGTAGAAGTCCTCGAGCACCTCGCTGAAAGTGGCGCTCTCTCCCTCCTCTCGCTCCCAGGGCTTGGGGCCCTCGACAAGGTAGTGGCCAAGGAACATGGCGCTGAAGTCGGTCTTGAGGAAGCACTCAGCCGCATGATCCGGCGAACAGACGATGGGCTCGCGGTCGTTGAACGAAGTGTTCAGCACGAAAGGCAGGCCGGTCAGCCGCTCGAAGTGCCGGATCAGTTCGTAGTACAGCGGGTTCTGCTCTCGTTGGAGCACCTGTAGCCGGGCCGTGCCATCGGCGTGTACCACGGCCGGGATCTCGGCCCGGCGTCCCTCCTTGATCGCGTAGGCGGCGAGCATGTACTGCGCCGCGTCGCATGCCGGCCGGCTCGATTGGAGCCACTCGGACGCCACTTCGGCGCGCATGGTAGGGCAGAATGGACGGAAAGGGTGGCGATGCTTGACGCGCAGGTTGAGCCGTTCGCGCATCTCGTATCGACCCGGATGCGCGAGCAGGCAGCGGTTGCCCAGCGCCCGCGGTCCGAATTCCATCCGCCCCTGGAACCAGCCGATGATCTTGCCATCGGCGAGCAACTCGGCTGCGGTCCGGGCCGGATCGTCCACTCGCTGGTGGACCAGACGATAGCGCCACAACGTGTTGCTGATCTCGGCATCGGAGAATTCGGGGCCAAGGTAGACGCTGTCCATCCGGACGCGGCCCGCACCAGCGCCCAGACGGGGATCGGGATGGCAATGCAGTAGCAAGGCAGCGCCCAGGCTCGTCCCGGCGTCGCCAGCCGCTGGCTGGACCCACAACTCGTCGAACGGCCCCTCTTCGGCCAACCGTGCATTGGCCACGCAGTTGAGGGCGACGCCGCCAGCCATGGCCAGCCGGCTCTCGCCGGTCTCCCGGTGCAGCAGGCCACCGAGGTGCAGGAAGACCTCCTCGGTCCGCCGCTGCAAGGCCGCAGCCAGATCGGCGTGATCGCGCTTCGACCCCTCGAAGGCCAACGGTTCGTAGGGTAGGCGGCGCTGGATACCGAGATATCGTTCCAGTGCGTGGTAGTCACGGCGAAGCAGTTCCTGCCGGTCCTGTCGCTTGAATCCGCTCACCTCGACTCCGGTCGCGGTGATGCGCAGGAACGTGGACAGCTGGCGGGCAAACCGCTCAGGATCCCCGTAGGCTGCCAGTCCCATCACCTTGCTCTCGTCGTGGTCCCCCCTGAAGCCAAGGAACGACGTAATCAGCTCCCAGATGAACCCGACGGAGTGGGGGTAGTCGATCTGGCGCAGGATCGTCAGTGCGTTTCCCTCGGCCCGTGCGAAAGAGACGGTGGCAGCCTCGCCGATACCGTCGATCGCCATTACCGCGGCGCTGTCGTACGGGGACGCGTAGTACGCGGCTGCCAGGTGACAGAGGTGGTGCTCGAGAAACCGAAAGCGGCGCCAGACGTCACCGGGGTGCAAGCCGTAGCGTGCGGCCAGCAGTTCCGGCACCAGCATCACGAACGACTCGAATCGTCGCTCGCCCTCCGGTGTCTTGTACCCCCCGGGCAGCACCGGGCCGTACTCCATCAACCGACTTCGCTGCTCACGGCGCACACCGACGTCGAAGGAGTAGCCGATCAGATCGATGTCCTCGAACTCGATCCCCGCCTCGTCCAGGCAGTAGTCGATGGAGGCATAGGGGAGGTCGGGGGTGTTGTCCACCTCGGCTGCCTTGGCGTGGGAGATCCGGTTGAACCGCTCCTCCTCCACGGCGGCCACAAGTTGACCGTCCCGCACCAGGGCCGCAGAACTCTGGCCGTAGACGGCATTCAATCCGAGTATGGTCGGTCGGTCTTTCACGTCGGTAGTATCCGCCCGCCTGACGAGAGGCACTGGGGTTGAGGCTCCGGCATCCGGCCAACCGTGGCCACGGCTGCCCCTCGCCCACGCACCTCGCCCGCGGCAGTATACCGGAGAACAGACGTCGACTCCTCGGGGGGAGAGCGGGATTCGAGGGGGTCGATCAGCGCTGGATGCAACCCGCACCAGCCCGATGTATGCTGCGCGCAACCCTCGTCGCTAGGGCGACCTGGAAGAGATCTGAATCCTCCTGTCCGAGAAATCCCGATGCGTCACCGTCGCTTGGCCCTGTTCCTCGCCCTCACCGCGGTCCTCGGGACCTTCGGACTGTCCGTTCTCTACGAGGATTACGGTTGCTCGGGCCGCGCCCGGCCGATCCGCATCGCGACGGACATCTGGGTTGGGTTCGCGCCCCTGTACCTGGCCCAGGACCAGGGGTACTACGGATCACACGGCGTCGAGGTCGAGCTGCTCACGATGAAGGGCGCGGAGGAGATGCGGGCTGCCCTCGCCGCCGGCGAGGTGGACGGCCAGACCACCTCGCTGGACACGATCCTGATGCAGGTGGACCAGGGGATCGAGTCGGTGGCCGTGCTGCTGCTGGACCGCAGCAAGGGCGGCGACGGCATCGTCGCTGCGGAAGAAATCCGTTCGGTGGGCTCGCTGCGAGGCAGGACGGTTGCCTTTCAGCCCGCCACACCCAGCCACTTCTTCCTGCTATACCACCTGGATCGTGGGGGCATGACCATCGACGACATCGACGGCCGCCACATGGACTCCGGCGATGCCGGGGCCGCATTCGTGGCCGGCAAGGTCGATGCCGCGGTGACCTGGGAGCCCTGGCTGACCAACGCAGCGCAGCGCGAGGGAGGCCATCTGCTGGCCTCCTCAGCCGGACGCGACACGGTGATCGTCGACGTCCTCGCCTTCCGACCATCCACGCTCCGCGATCGCGGCGACGACGTACGGGCGGTGGTGGCCAGCTGGAACGACGCGGTCCATTTCTGGCGCGAAAACCCCGATCAGGCAAACGCCCTGATGGCCGCACACTACGGCCTGGAAACGGAGGAATTCGCCGCCATGATCAGTGGACTGCGCTACCTCGACACGGTCGACAGCGCGGCGATCATGGGCACGCTGGACGCCCCGGGTGAGATCCTCGATCTGGTGGCCTCGATCAACCGCATCTACCTCAACAACGGCGTCACCGTCGCCTTCCATCCCCTGCCCGAGGTGGTGGCCCATGACTACCTCTAGGGGTGTACGGAGATGACGCGGCGACTCGACAGCAACAGGATCAGCGCGGTCGTGGCGTTCGGTGTGGTGCTCGTCGTGTGGACGGCGCTCACCCTTTCGGGCACCATCCCGCCCACCTTCCTGCCCAGCCCCCTCTCCGTGGTGCAGGCGCTGCTCCGGCTCTTCGTCGACGAGCACTTCCTGTACGACATCGGCGCCAGCATCTACCGCGTGCAGGCGGGTTTCATTCTCGCCGCCTTGCTGGCAGTGCCCCTCGGTCTCTGGACGGGCTCCTCCGTCCGCGCTCAGCGGTTCGTCGATCCCCTGGTCGGATTTCTCCGCTACCTGCCCGTGCCCGCCCTGGTCCCGTTGTGCATCCTGTGGATCGGTATCGGCAACCCCCAGAAGATCGCGGTGATCTTCCTAGGGGTGTTCTTTCAGCTGACCGTCATGGTCCGAGACGCGGCACTGGCCGTGCCCAGGACCTACCTGGACCTGTCGTCGACCCTCGGGCTGACCCCGCTGCAGCGCCTGACCCACGTCATGCTGCCGGCGTCTCTCCCCGGCATCTACGACGCGCTACGTGTGTGTATCGGCTGGGCCTGGTCCTACCTGGTGGTCGCTGAACTGGTGGCAGCGGCGAGCGGAATTGGCCACGTCATCATCGAGTCGCAGAGGTACCTGAACACCGCGGAGGTGTTCGCCGCGATCCTGACCATCGGGTTGATCGGGGTTCTCTACGACCAGATCTTCAACGCACTCAAGGGCGTGTTCTTTCCCTGGGCGGTGCGGCAACGATGAGCGAACAGACGCCGAGGCTGGGTTTCGAATCTGTCTGGTTCACCTACGAGGATGGGGCCAGGTCGGAGGACTTCGTCCTCCAGGACATCGACCTCGAGGTGTCGGGCACCGAGACGCTGGTCATCCTCGGTCCATCGGGGTGTGGAAAGAGCAGCTTGCTGTATCTGGTCGCCGGACTGCAGACACCTACACGGGGCCGGGTGCGCCTGGATGACAAGACCATCACGGAACCCGGTACGGACAGGGGGATGGTGTTCCAGGCCTACACGTCGTTTCCGTGGCTCGACGTGCGGCAGAACGTGGCTTTCGGGCTGTCCATGCAGGGAGCTCCCTCACCCGAAGTCGAGGATCGGATTCGCCGGTACATCGACCTCGTGGGGCTGACCGGTCACGAGGACAAGTATCCCGACCAGCTCTCCGGCGGCATGCGCCAGCGGGTTGCGCTGGCCCGCACGCTGGCCAGTGGGCCACGCATCCTGCTGATGGACGAGCCCTTCGGGGCGCTCGACACGCACACCAAGCAGCGCATCCAGGAAGAGCTCTGCGCGCTGCTCGACGAAGAGCCGAAGATGATGCTGTTCGTCACCCACGACATCGAGGAGGCGCTGTTCCTCGGGGACCGCATCGTGATGCTCGGACCCCGGCCAGCTCGCGTCGCTCATCAGGCGGTGAATCCCCTGTCAGGTCCGCGTGACCCCGACATGCGCTTCGACCCCGAGTTCATTCGGCACCGAGCCGACCTGATCCATCGATTCCGATCTCTCTGAATCACGAGCCGCTACCTAAAAAGCCGGGGCCGTACGATCCACATGACACCCCCATGATCAACAGGCCCTGTCCGAGGGTTGCCAGTCTGCCAACCCGACCGGGTCAGCCCTCGGCCGGCATGCGGTAGGATGGCTCCATGACCTACGCGCGATGGCACTGGCACCGTGACCTCGGCGTCCTGGTGATGCGCTTGCCCGGGGCGGTGGACATTCCCCTGTCGATCTGGGTTCGGGGCACACGGTGGGCTGGCGGGAAGAGTGGTGCCAGGCTGCCGGTTCCCGACGGCGATCTCGAAGAAGCGCTTTCGCTCCCGAGTGGTCGAACCCTGGCACTGCTACCGGCCCCCGGTTCGGGCCCGTTCGAGGTGGAGCTGCGTTCGAACCATCGATGTCTGGAGCGATGGCGGTTCGATTTCTCGACGCAGGCGGAGATCGACACCACGGACGAACCGGAAGGGGTGATCGCTGGAGGTATCCCGGGCAGCGTCTGCATGACGCGGTGGCCCCTCGGTTCCGTCGAGCAACGGTGGTTCACGCTGGACGGCGTCGTCCCGCCCACCGACCTGCCTTGCGAAGAAGACCCGCTCGCGTGGGAACGAGGCGGCTGGAGGGAAGAGGTCGCCACCCCGATCCGCGACGGCGTGGTGGGACCCTCGGCCGCGAGCTGGCTCGGGCCGGCGGCCTGCACCATCCACGCGCACTTCCATGCTGGTATCGGCGGACGGCCGCCCCACATCAAGGCGAGGGTCGACGCCTCGGCCGGTGACCTCGGGGTGCCCCTGACCATCGTGCGCTGGCGCCTCCAGGCCGGCGGTGCGGAGAGCCTGTGGAGCCATCAGCTGGGCGCTGGCTCCCACACCCTCCCCCTGGACGGGCTGCATTTCAAGGACCGCGTGGCGATCATCGCGCCGGCCAGCGTGCTGTTGACCGTCGGCGTCGACGCAGCGGCGGGGCGCTGTGTCGAGCTCCCCGGACCCTTCGTCGAGTACCTGTCGACCATCGGCAAGGTCCCCTTCGTCTCGCTGGACGACTGGCGCCCCTCGTCATGTGAGCCGCCTCTCCCACCCGACATCCAGGCGCTGCTCCGGGAGCTGGAGCAGCTCATCGCCGATCCAGGCCAGACCGTGGTCGACCTGTGTGTGCGCATTCCAGGATTCGTGCGCCGGCTGATCGAGCTCGAGCTGGCGGATCAGCTGGGAGATCCCGACCTCTGCCAGGCGCTCGCCAGGACACCCACGGCCGCGCTGGAGATCCTGCTGGAGGTCCTCGAATCGGGCGAGCGGTCCGACGTGGCGGACATCCTCGAGGTCGACGACACGATCGGCGATCTGCTGGCGGCGTTGTGGGCCCACCCGCAGGTGGTTCAGGGGCTCATCTGGAATCCCGATCTGTGCGGCCCGGTGGGTCTGCTGGGACTTCCAGCCGGAGCGGGCCCGCTGGATGCCCCGGCGATGCTGCGCCACGCCATCGGGGACGACTCGGCAGATGTCGCGGCGTGGCTCGAGGGCCTCCCTCCCACGGAGGTCGAGCGGTGGCTGTCGCTGGCCACGAGCGGTGCAAGCCTGGGCTCCTTGCCGGAGCTCGTAACACGCCGGATCCAGGTGGAGCCCGACGACTTTCTCTGCGTGCAGGAGGCGTACCGACTGCTGATCGACCCGGCGCTGGACGGCCTGCCCGAGCACTATCTCCTAGGCTGCCGTCCGAGGGCGGACGCCGAGGCCTGCGATGCGAGGAGACGGCGAGTCATCGAGGAAGGAGGATCGGGCGACGAGGTCATCGGGGCACGAGATCAGGTCGCGCAACTGGCCCATGCCACGGCGCTGGAAATCGAAGATCTCGCGGGCCGTCGGCCTCCGTTTCCCTCGTGGTGGGGGGACCTGGGGCAGGTCTCCAGGCGGCTGCGCATCTCGGCCTCGCAGGGATTCGAGGCGCTGACGGCTGCGGAGAGACACGCGACGGAGGTTGCCCACGGGGCTCCACCGGTCACCGATGGAGCGGATGACGTCCACCTCCGGGTCGACGGACTCACGTTCACTCGCCACCGGGCGGAGCTGGAGCGGCACGACCGCCTGGCCCACGAGGCCCTGTGCTGGCTGGATACGCTGGCCGGCGAGAGCCGGATTCCGCCGTGGCCCTCCACGGGACGCGACACCGAGCAGGATATCGACCCGAAAGCCCTGCTCGGCAGCCTCCAGCAGGCATGGGAGGGGATCCCCGCTGCCCCTGCTGTCGAGCACCTGGCCACCATGGGCCTCGACGCGCAGAGTGACCTGGCGCAGGCGCTGCTGCTGGATGGCATGAAGCGGTGTCGATCGGCTGCGACAGCCCTGACGTCCTTTCCGGCCGAGGCCTGGTATGGGGCTGCCACCGAGGGGATCGGAGACTGCACTCGATGGCTGGAGGGCTCCGCGGGGCGCTTCGTGGTCCGGCATCTCGGCCCGGCGGCCTGGGATCACCTGCGGGGCCGGGCCCGGGACCTGACCGACCGCCTGCGGTTCGCCACCGAAACCACGCGGACACGGTGGGCTCCCAGGCTGGAAGAGCTGATCGCCGAGAACTACAGCGGCGTGCAGAGTCTCGCGGGTGGTGAGCGGCTCTGCTCCAGTGCAGATCGGGCGATCATCCAGGATGCGGAGAAGCAGGCGGACTGGATGGCTCATCTCGAATCGGTCCCCGCGGAGATTCGCGATGGCCTCGAGATCGATCGCAGCATGCCCGTGGATCAGATCGAGGCTCGAATCCTCGCACGGGCCGAGGCCGTGCTCGAGGAGATCAGGGAACGGGCCACGCCGCTGCTGGAGGATCTCGCAACACTGGTGGCCGGCAGCCGGGTGCTCGGTGTGAAGCGACTGGCCAACCGGCTGACGCGAGCTCGCAAGGGCACGCTGGACCTGTTCGACCTCGGGGACGCCCTCGAGGCAAGCCAGGCCCGGGACACGACGAACGTGATCCTCGCTTCACATCGCGGGGTGAGCAAGCTCCAGCAGTCGGTCGACAAGGTGAGGATGGAGCTGACCCAGCACGCTCGGAAGCGAATGTCGACCGTGCTCGAGGCCATCCCGACCCATCGACGCGACAGCTACTCCGCATTCCTCGAGGCGCTCCTCGTCGAACGCCACTGGGACGACCTGGCCGTCGCCCTGGAGTCGAGCCAGGCCATCGAGGCGATCCTCGACAGGCGTTCTCGCCTCGCGCTCGACGGACCCCAGAAGCCGCCGCTCAAGGACTTCCTGTGGCTGTGCCCGGACGATGAGCCGATGATGTCCCTCATGGAAGCCGACCAGAGCAGTCGGCACCTGCTGACCGACCCGCTCGGCTCGCTCGAGGGTCTTGCCGCCGCGAGCGAGGCCACGGACCGGGCGCTGGAGGTGCTGGAGGCGGGTACAGGTAGCTTCCATTCGACCACGGATGTCCTGCGGCAGCTCCGCGGCATCCTGCAGCAGCGCGTCTCGGACCTCCAGGAGGCAGCCCGCTCGAGCCTGCCCCCGGAGGCTCTACCGCGCGGGGGCGGGTTCGAGCAGACCCTCGCCTGGTTGAACAGCGCCTGGGCAGCGCTGGGAATCGAGCCGTCGGTTCTGGCCCCTGGGCAACCTCCCCAGGCCCTGGAAGTGGAAGGGACTCATCAAGGGGAGGCTCTCCACCAGCTGCTCGACCAGCACGGTCTGGTTCCTCCCGGCGCGGCCGCCGCCAGGGCGCATCTTCGCGTCGTTTGAGAGCCCGCAGGTGCGCGTGTACGATGGTGCTCGCCCTCCGGTACCGCCGGGGACGGGAGCCCTGCTCCGGTACCGAGGCGGTGTCGCGGCGGTTCGTGGGGTCGCGGGAATCGAGCTGAATGATCAGGACTGCGCCACAGGGCAGTGGGGAGCCGGGATAGAGCTGTGACCAGGGCAAGAACCAAGTCGACACGAAAAGCCGCGGCAGCGGCTCGAGACCCAGACGGCGAAGTACGGACGATCCTGCTCTGGGGGGACACCCAGGTGGGCAAGACGTCCCTGCTCGCGACCGCGCTGTACCACACCGACCAGAAGGTGAAGCTCCCGGGGATCGACTGGTCGCGGTGCGGTGGCGCCACGGTCCGCGTCGTCGCCCAGCACTGGCAACGGCTCAACACCGAGCGGTGGGTCCGACCCACGAGCGAGGAGCACATCGATCTCGATCTCACGCTGAGTGACGGCGGCATCGTCCGTATCCGCGACGTCCGCGGCCAGATCACCCAGGAGATCCAGCAACCCTGGGTCCAGGAACAGCTCGAGGAGGCCGACGCGTTCCTGTTCCTGCTCGAATGGAGAGCCCGGGAGGTCGCCCGGCAGATCGACGCGATCCGTAACAGCCACCAGTTCTGGGGTACCAAGCCTCGAGCGCTGACCTTCACCAAGTGCGAGCGTCACCTGCCCCAGAACCACCCGGCGTGGTCGCGGACCCAGGATTGGTGGCACGGGGAGGAGTGGTGCCTGCGCCGGGAAGATGAACTCAAGGAGTGGTTCGACGACAGGATCTGGCCGTCGACCGCCTATGGATACAGCGGGTCCACCGGCGATCCCGCCATCATCCTCAGCGAGTTCGGTCAGGCACTCCCGTTCGGGGTGCGGCCCCAGGGCGTGGCCGCTCCGCTGGCGTACCTCCTGGGGGAGCTGGGTGTGTGCCGGCCGGGAAACGAGAAGGGGTGAGGGGGCGATGGCCAGAGTGATTCTCGACTCGGTCGGGCTGTTGGCCAAGCCGTCTCCGGCGGAGGACTTCCAGCAGATCGCCGGCACCCACGCATCCAGGGAGGTCCTCCGGATCGCCGGGGAGTGGCTGCAGGTGCACATCAGCGCCGGGAATCCGCAGTCGGTGACCGTGGCATTCGTCGACGACGCGTGGTGGTTGCTGCGAGCCTGCGACGAGGCGGGCACGGACAACGCCGGCCGCCAGCTGTGCCACCTCGCGTTCGCCCGCGTGGCCGTGCCGCTCGCCCCCGAAGACCTGCCCCTGCTGGTCCATGGCGCCTACCAGGTCGACGAACCCGGCCGGACCACGCGCGACGGGGACTCCGTGGTGCTCCCGGCCGCCGACGAGGCAGACCTCGAGCAATACCTCGGCGCGGCGATATGCCTGCTGACCGCGGCGGCACCGCTGGTCGTGGTACGGCGTGCGGGGACCGCATCGAGGATCCTGCAGGCCCTGGGGGCCGATGGTCCGGTGACGTTCGTCGCGCTCCTGCCCAAGCGGCTGCCTCCGAGATTTCCAGCCGAACCCGGTCTCGTCATCTCGACGACCCCGTGGTCTCCCCCCCGCGCCGTGCAGCGACTCATCGCCAGGCCGGACGCCCGCACGGCACTGGCCGAGGCCGACCTCGCGGCGCTGGCGGGTACACGGACCACGGCGGCGCAGCGAATGGACCTGCTCGGGTTCGCCGCAGGAAAGCAGTTGACGCCCGCGATCGCCGCTCTCCCCGGGGCGCTCGACTGGCTGATCACGACGAGGAACGGTCGGGCGAACGCGCTGGCGGAGGCGGATGCCAGCAGGGTCTCCAGCTGGCTGAAGCGGGGCCTGCTGACCGCCGCGGACCTACCGGCGGTCCAGGGGCGGATCGAGGCCGAGGACGGCCCCCATCTGGCGGCCGTGCTCGCCGGTGAGCCGCGCGCACTCGACCGCTTCATCGACCTGGTGGGCCCGGAAGCACCGGGCGCAGACCGGCTCCTTCCGCCTGCCGCGCGGGAGACGTGGGACAGGCTATCCCATGGCGAGTGGACCGACGCCAACGGCCGGACGTTCGAGGACGAAGGCGAGGATCTCCGTTGCCTGGCCGATGCCGGGCTGCTGGACCGGATCGAGCTGCACGCCCTGGCGAAGCTGCGTGCTCGCGCTCGGCTCGCCTGGGTCGAACCCCGCTTCGAGCGGGCGCTGGAGGACGCCGGGCTGTCCGCCCCGCTGGTGGCCACCCTCTGCCGCGGCGTGCCATTCACCGCCCCCCCGCTACCTGCCACGCCGGCAGCCCTCCCCGCTCCCGAACCGCTGTGGGTGTCCGGCTTCACCGCCGAGGAGTTGCTGGAGGCGGGTCGTCACCTGTGTGGACAGCGAGAGACAAGGACGTGGTGGCTGCAGGCGCTGGCGATCCATCCGGGCATCGAGCCACGTCAGATCCCCTCGCTCGACGGGGCCTGGTCCGAGATCGCAGCCACGTGGCTCCTCGCCGCGTTCGCCGATGCGGAGGTGACCCGCGAGCAGGCGACGGCGACGTTCGTGCGATGGTGGAGGGAGGCCCAGCTTGCGGGCGATCCATCGCCCGATGGGCCCGCGCTGGTCAAGCTTCTGTGCGCGATCGGGATGCAGCCGGGCAGGATGGTCCGCGCAGTGCTCGGGATCCGGGTGATGGAGGCGCAAGGTCGGAACCTCGATGCCTCTGCGGCGCAGGAGCGGGATCTCGAGAACCTGCGGCTCTTCGTCCATGTCGGCGCCCTGCGGGCAACCGACATCTACGACGCGGTGGAGCATGGCGCGCCCTGCGACGTGCTACGGGCGATCGACATGCCGGGCGAGGCCATCGCGCTGCTCGACACCGGCGCGTTCCCACCGGCGAGGCCTCCCAGGGACTGGCCCGCGCAGCTGACGCCTGCGCTGGCTCGACAGGTCGAGGAGGAGACCTTCTGGCGGCGCTGGTCAGGCGGAATCCGCGCGGATCTCGTGAACTGGCTCGTCAGCGAGCTGGCTGGCCAGCGCAATGCAGCGCTGGTCGACGAGATAGGACGCGCCCTTGCCTCGCGTCACCGGCTGTCCCTGCGGGCTCTCCGGATCTGCGTCCATGCCTTGCCTGGCACCGCCCTGTGTGCTCAGGCCGTGCAGTGGGCCGGTACACGGGGGGCGGAACGCGACGAGGCCATCGAGGCAATCCTCGGCGCGAGGGGATTGCGCGATTCGCTCGGCCGGTGGCTGAGGGCCGAGCTCACGGCCTGCGCGCCCCACGGGCCGATCCCGCCCATGGGCGCGGACGAGATGCTGGCGCTGCTGCCCCTGCTCGATCCTGTGCGGGACGTACTGAGGCCCATCCTCCACGATCCCGGCCTCCACGAGTCGGAAGCAGACCTGCTGGACCAGCTCGTACCGCGACTCGCCACGTCGACCGCCATGGCAGCACCACCGCCACCGACAGCACGCTGGTGCCGGCTTCGTCCCGACTGGATCGCGGCGGTCGCCGAGCTCCCCGGCTGGGAGTCGTGGAAGCGGGCCGGCGGCGAAACGGAGACAGACGAACAGGAGACGACTCCCGGGGAGGACCAGGCTTGAGGCTCGTGACTCCAGGTTGTGAGAGCGCGGAAGGAAGAGCGCCGATCGATGCGCCGATCATCCTCCGCATGCTGGCCGAGGAATTCGAACTCGGCGAGTTCTTCATCATCGTGGATCTCCGGGGGACGACCGTCGCGGTCTACCAGGGTTTCTGTCGTCCCTGGGCCGTCGGCGGGTATCGAGCCGAGCGCCTGTTCGAGGGAGAGCAGCCGAATCCCCGCGTGATGGCCGCCGACATCATGAGGTTCGACACGCGCATCGTCATGGTGCGAGACGTTGCCGGCGCGGGTGTAGAGGCCGACGCCCACATCGAGCTGGCGAGCGAGCTGGTGCGCGCCGAAGGTACCGTGATCCTCTCGTGCGACGAGCACGGAACGCTCCTCGATCGTGGCATGAGCCTGGAATTCGATGCCCTGGCATCCATCGACTTGAGCCGTTCGACCACGGTGCGCGTGCACGGCAGGCAGACGCGCCAGTTCGACAACCAGGACCTGCCCCTCCGGGTACGGATCGACTCGGAACCGTCAGACGAGGCGCCCCTGATCATCGGCATCGAGGCAGAGTCGGAGCACGCTCATCTGCCGAAACCGATCTGGATTCGGATACCGGCGCACGGTCGGGGAACCCTCGTCGTGGATCTCCGTCCACGCGCACAGGGCGTGGACCGCTGGCACCTGTCCATCGTCGCACTGAACGGCGAGGCACGAACACCCCGCAGGATCCAGGACCCGACGACGAGGAAGCGGCCCAGACGATCCCTGGATCGTGTGGCGCTGGTGTTCGACCGCACCTGCGTGGATGGCAGGCACTGGACGGCAGCATGGGAGACGATGCTGTCCGGGGGCTCGTCGAGCGAGGTGCACGACGAGTACAAGGCCTCGCCGGCCAACGCCGAGGGCCCCCGGGACGACTCGGCCAACGGTCCCACGCCCTGGCAGGACTTCAACCTCGAGATCCGGACGGCGCTGGCCGAGGCCACCGAGACCCTGCTCGAGGACGTGGACAGGGTGCACGTGTGGTGGGTCGCAGACACGGCCGGGCGTGGAATGGCGCAGCCCCAAGGAGTGGTCCTACCGGACTTCGCCGTGGCCCCGGCGGGCGAGGGCAAGGCCGGCGACACCGACCGCCTGCTGGGCCAGGCGTCGTGGTCTCCAGGGCTCGACATCTGGGATCCGATGGAGGAGGGACTGGCGCAGGCGGTCGAAACCCTCTCCCACACCCGGGCGCACGAATGCGGCATCGTGATCGTGGGGAATTCACCACCCACCCCGCTGTTGACGAGGGACGATCCGTTCCTGCCCGTGGCGAACTCCCTCGGCTTCATGACCTCGGTTCGACACACGTCGACGGTGTGGAAGGACCAGCTGAGGCTCGCCCGAGAAATCGGCATCCCCGTCGTCTACCTGTTCCTGCAGCACGACCACTGCGACGACAAGGCTGCCAAGAATTTCGAGACGTACAAGAGGGTGCAGGCCCGGGTCCGCGATGCCCTGGCAGCGACGGTGTACCTGATCAGCGCGGCCGCCGATCGCAGCGGAGTGCACGAGGGGATGCGGCTGGCCGTGGAGCGGATCAGCCGTTCCCCGGATCAGACGAGCGCGATCCAGGTGGTCGGGCTGGAGGGGTGACCATGACACACAGGGAGATGGCTGCGGCCTGGGTCGAGGTCTACCGGCAGGAGGGTGCAGATGCCTGCCTGACGCAGATGCGCGAGTCGATCGCGGCAGCCGGCCCGGACGACGTCGACCTGCACAAGTCGGCGGTCAAGTGGATGCAGGGGTTCCTCATGAGCTCCTCGGAGAGCCGGGAGTTCAGCGCGCTGATATCGCTGGCTGGAGTAGGCGACAGCGCACCGGAGGCGCACGTGGAGACGCCCCGGATCTCGCAGCTCCGCGGGGAGCGGCGCGAGCTCGAGGCGGGCATCGAGCGAGCCCTGGCCGCGTCGGAGCGAGCCAAGCGGATCGAGGCCGAGGTCGACGCGCTCAGGACTTCCGTGGACAGGGCGAAGCTGGAGGTCGCGGACCTGACCGCGAAGCTGGGGGCCATCCAGCGGCGGTTGAGGGGGGAAGGGGGGACCTGATGGGCGAGGCCGAAGCCTGGGTGGAGCGGGTCGCGTCACTGCTCGGAGGCCGGACGCGGGAGGTGGAACAGCGTCTCGAAGCCGAGGTCAGCCAGCTGCGAGCGAGGCTGAGCGAGCTGCAACGGCCCGACGAGATGGAATCTCGCAGGGATGCTCTCCAGCGCGAGCTGCAGCAAACGAGGATCGACAGGGCATCACTCGTGGAGGCGATCGCCGAGACCGAGCAGGCTGCGGAGCAGACCATACGCGCGCGGACGCAGGCTGTCGCGGATGGGATCGAGCACCGATTGGCGTCCTGTCAGGCCGCGCTGGATGCCGAGATCGTCGAGGAGGCCGGGCGGTTCCTGGAATGGAGGGACATCGACAGACAACCTGCCGCCATGGTGGAGGCGCGCATCACGCAGCTCGCCCCGGTCCTGGGCGAGTACCGTGCGCGAGTCGCCTCCCGAGTTCAAGCGGCTGCCCTACGGTCGGCCGAGATCCAGGATGTCCTGGCCGAGGAGGAAGCGCTCGAGGAGCGCAAGCAGAGCCTGGAGCGTGAGGAGAGGGAGACCCGGAGCCGCCTTGAGGACTGGCACCGCATCGATCCGGCGGTCATGCAGGCCCTGGCCGACCTGCCGGATGTGCACGCCCGCCGCCTCCTGTCCGATTTCGTGGAGCCTCGCCTCGCCGACGCACACCTGGAGGAGACATGGAGCATCCCCAAGGACGTCCTGGCCGAGGTGCGTCATGACGATTGACAAGCTGCGGGCGCGATTCGAGGAGCTGAGGAGTCGTTTCCAGTCCGGGGAGGATGTCGAGGACGCGCTGCTGCGGCTCGAGCGTGAGGTCTTCGAATCCACCGAGGGTATGGACGGCCAGCTCCCCGATGGTACGGCACGAGTCAACGCCGAGGTGATCCGCCGG
Organism: uncultured Rickettsiales bacterium; assembly: GCA_964639985.1. Classification (GTDB taxonomy): domain Bacteria; phylum Myxococcota_A; class UBA796; order UBA9615; family CAYRNR01; genus CAZXHG01. Next base: position 26,808 of record CAZXHG010000012.1, on the reverse strand, counting down.
GAGATGACGCTGGGCGATGTGCCCCTACCCACGGGATGTGACCGCAGACTCGTCGACCTCGTCGGGCAGTGGACGGACCGCATCATCGGCCCGACGCTGGCCGAGGACGTCGAGGGAGAGCTCGCCGCGTACACCGCAGAGGTCGACGATGCCGCCAGACGCCGGGAGCAACTCCACGACGAGTGCGAGCGAACCGACTCGCGAGTGACTGTCCTCGTCGGCTGGACGGACCTCCTCGACAGCCTCAGCCGCGCGGCCGCCCCGTCCTCGAGCGAGGATTGATACCCATGCTGGGGCGGACTTGCCCGGAGCGGCCCATCGCTCGCCCCCCTGGCCGGTCAGGAAAGGAATCGAGATGAGCTACACGGTCAACGGATGTATCTACCACTCCATCGCCGAGCGGGATGCGGCAAGGCGGCGGCTGGCGGAGGAGGAGGCCGCTGCCGAGGCCGAGCAGTATCGCCGCAGAGCGACCTCGCTGGGCAACCAGCTGCGGAATCGCATGGAGGAGCTCGGCCGGACGCGCGGGGATCTGCAGAGACAGATCCGCGTCAACCAGGGCGTCCAGAACGACGTTCGAGCCATCTCGGATACGCAGAGCCGCCTGGCGCGAGCCCAGGAACGGGCCACGGAGCAGGCGAACCGGCGCTACCAGGAGACCCGCAGCGAGCTCACGCGACAGCAGGGTGAGCTGCATGGCCTGGCAGCGAACCAGATCCAGCTGGCCGGGGATCTCGACGCCCTCGGGGAATCCACCCGCCAGGCCATCGGCGAGGTCACGGACGAGATCGAGCGCCAGGGAGCCGACATCCAGGCACTCGGCAGCGAGATCGAGGGCGTGGCCCGCTGGACCGAGCAGGAGTTCCGCGCCGTGCACGGCGAGCTGCAACAGCAGGCCGCGGAGATCGACGCGCTGGATGTCGCGCACCGGCAGCACGTCGAGGCCGTGCGCCGGGAGTTCGTCGACGTCCGCCACGAGATGGCCGAGGGGCTCGAGGAGGCCGAACGTCGCAGAGAGGAGACCGAGCGACGGCTCCAGGCCGAGATCGACCGCGTGGAGGCAGAGCTGGAGAAGGACCGGGCAGAGCGCCTCGCCAAGGAGCAGGACGAGGCTTCACGAGCGCGAGTGCTGGTCACCATGGCGCAGGAGGAGACGCAGCAGCACGATGACGCCCACTGCCAGCGCCTGCGGCTCGATGGAGAGCGGAACCAGGCGGAGCTGAAGCAGCTGGAGGTCTTCGAGCTGCTGGAGACCAACAACACGGCCGCAGCCCTGGCAGCGGCCCACGGCGCCATGACGGGGGCCCGCTCCCTGACCTATCGAGCCATGCGGCGAGAGGCGGAGCTGGTGGACATGCGGGAGCGGCTCATGCAGCGATCACAGGAGGTCGCGGGCTCCCTGGAGGATGAGGCCATCCAGGAATACTTCGAGGCCGAGGCCGGCCAGGCCCGGCGGATCGCCGCGCGGATCGAGCGCGAGGCCGCCGAGAGCTACGACCGCTACGGCCGGCTGGATGTGCAGGCCGACCGGCACGAGCGGCAGCTCGACAAGCTCGAGGAGCAGGCGCTGGTCATCAACGCCACCACGCCCATCGTCCGCAGGCAAGCACGGGATCGGGCCGAGGTGGCGCCAACGGTCGTCAAGCGCCTCGCCGACATCTACGGCCCCCTGACCGGCGTGGAACAGCGCTACGCAACCCCTCATGATCCCAAGTCCGCCAAGATCGTCGAGTGCAACTTCGATGGCGTGGGAGTCGACGTCCACCTCGACATCGATGGCTCCTACACGGTGGACGGCTACGGTCACGCCTCCAACCGGACCTGCGGCAGCCGCGCTCAGGCGGTCGTCCGGGCGATGCAGGCCGAGGGTGAGGTCACCGAGCAGCAGGTGGACACCCAGAACCGGTCCGAGGCGTGCGTGACCACGGCCGCCGAAGCCGCCAACCAGGTCGACGCGGACGCCTGGCGAGGAGTGACCAAGGGGCTGGATAAGCTGGAGGACGACCTGTGAGCGACGCGCACACCCGGCAGAGTCTCACCAAGCTGCGCTCCATCGGCGAGGGAGAGGGCGGACGGGTCGCGGTCGTCGTCGGCGCGGAGGGCCTCCACTACGCGGGCTGTCGCCGTCCCCCGGCCAGGACGCCGCTTGAGTGCGTGCTGACCTTCCTGGCGCCCTGCCCGTACACCGAGATCGTCGTCGCCACGACCGGTGGAAACCACCTGCCGGACATCCCGATCGCCACCCGGACGGCGCTGCGCTCCTGGACCGGGATCTGGCGTTTCCGCGGGAAGGAGGACGGGACCGCGGGCCGCGATGATTCGACGGCTCGCTCCGGCGCGGCGGATCGACGTGAGCACGACCTCGACCTCGGCAGCCTGATGAGCGACGTGGGGATCCGCAGCACCCCGGACCGCATCATCTGGACGCCGCCACGCGACGGCAACACGCTCCCGGACCGGCTGAGGGAACTGCTCGCGGTCGTGGAGGAGCGCTGCGGGCTGGAGTGGAACCTCTCGCACCACGATCCCATCCCTCACGGGGCCACGAGCCGCACGCTCGTGCTGGTGGACGACGCGTTCCTGATGCCGGACAGGTTCCGGCTGGAGCAGGAGATCCCCGAGCACAGGGAACGAGGCATGCTCGAGGACCGCTTCTCCAAGCTCCCCGGGTTGTGCGAGAGCACTCCGGTCGATGTCGTCATCCTCACGCGCGAGAAGGAAACGGTCGAGAGGCTGGCCACGGGGGGGTTCGTGTGCGCGGGGCTGGAGGATCGCCGGCTCCCCCCGGACCTGGTGGAGCAGCTTCCAGACCTGAGACTCGAGCACTGCATCCCGGTGCTTCTCAAGCCGCTGTCCGTCCAGGAGCCCCACGGCCCCCTGTTCGCCAAATCGGCCAGCGACTCCACCCTGTACGCCGCCATGCGCGAGATCCCACCCTCGCTGCGGCGAACCGGACAGGTGGAGAGCGACGAGATGAGGGGCTTCCCGCTCGAGGAGTACGTCGCCCCGTCACAGGTCTGGAATTACATCCATCGGGTCAGGCACATGATGCTCCGTCGCGAGGAGGTGATGGATCGTATCCACGAGCGGAAGCAACGCCTGTTCGGCGAGACGGAGAAGGCCCGACTGGAGACCCTGAAGACCTACGAGAACTCGTTCAAGCGATGCTCCGCGCTCGTGTACGGACCCCCGGGGACCGGCAAGACCACGCTGGCGCAATCCCTGATGACGGCGCTGGAGGGCCGGATCTCCATCGAGGTGGTCGAGGCCGCTGACCTGAGCACGGGGGGGTTGCAAGATGTCAGCCTGGACAAGCTCGATGCCCTGTACCGGGGATGGAAGGAGAAGGAGCAGCTCATCGTCTACTTCAACGAGGCCGACGAGTACCTCTCCAAGCGCAACGAGAACATGGCGGGGCTGGTCAACGCGTTCAAGACCATCTTCGAGCCTCCCTCGGGACGCATCGACACCAACATCATCTACATCGCCGACACCAACGACCCTGAACGGATCGACGCGGCGATCAAGGAGAGGTTCCGCTCCCACCTCTACATCGGCCTGCCCTCGCGCCGCGGCAGGCTGGCGATCATCCACGGCTGCCTTCGAAAGCTGGGGGGCGACGTGCAGCTGGTGGGCGGACTCGACGAAGACCGCTTGGCGGATCTGATGGCCGGTCAGTCAGCGCGGCGAATGGTCAAGGTGTTCTTCGGCAAGCTGGAAGACGACCTGCTCTACAACGACACCCTGGAGATCGACGAGGCCTACGTCCGGAGGTGGATGCGGCGGAACCCGCAGGACGACAACACCCGGAACCTGGTGGCGAAGTTCGCCGACGAGCAGGAGACGTTCGAGGAGGACTGCGAGGCCCTGCTCAGCCGGACCGACGCGCGGCCGCCCATCGATCTAGACCAGCCTCCAAAGGTGGGGCTCACACCCTAGACCGCGCGAGGGAGGCATGACGGACGCGGCACACGATCAGGCTCACGACCCCGACGATTCGGTCCGCCTGGGACATGGACTCGACAGCCTGCGGCCAACCCTGCACAACGGGCCGGGCTGGAGGGTCCCGCTGTGGTTCCAGGGTTGCACGTCGAGGTGCACCGAGGTCTGCCTCACACCGAGGCTGCTGGATCCGGCGGGTGGGTCCGAGATCCGCGTCACGGACATCCTCGACCGACTACGGCTCGTGTGTCGCGAATCGGGCAGACCGGTCGAGGGCATCACCGTGCTCGGCGGGGAACCGTCCGAACAGCCGGAGGCCCTGGCCACACTCCTCCAGGGCGCTCGGGCCCTGGGACTCTCGTGCATGGTCTACACGGGATACACCCTCGAGCAGCTGAACCGCAGGACGGACCATGGCACGGCGCGCTGGCTCGCCTCGACCGACCTGCTGGTCGATGGTCCGTTCCAGCAGGGGAGCTACGCCGACACGGCGCGCTGGCGAGGCTCCACCAACCAGCGTATCCACTGCCTGAGCAGCCGGTACGACCAGGCCACCCTGGACGAGGCCTGGGAGCGGCAACGCAAGGGTTTCTCCATCCGGGTCGACCCTACCGGTGCCGTGTCGATCTCGGGACTGCAGACGAGAGACGCTGCGAAGCGAGTCGAAACCATGGTGGCGATGCGACTCCCACCCGCTACCGAAGAACAGATCACAAGAGGGAACTCATGAAGGTCGAGAAGATCGAGTCCTCCAAGCGCTACATCGTCATCGGTCCGACCAAGGTCGGGAAGACCGGCCTGCTGTCGACACTGGAGCTCGCCGGCGATACCCAGCCCAGGAGGTTCCACCCCCAGAACGTGGTCGTGTACCCCCGCTCCGACGAACTGGTGGAGCTGTTCTCGACGGTGAAGAACACCCTGAGGAATGGCGTACTGCCCATGGGCGCGACCCAGGGTATGCAGAAGTACTCCTTCAAGCTGGCGGTCTCCTGGGTCGAGAGTGGTTTCTTCACCAAGGTCAAGAGGGAGCTCGAGACGACGTTCGTCATGTGGGACGGCCCCGGCGGCGTGATGTTCCCCGACTCCAACGCCGCGGACGTCGATCACAAGCAGATCGAGGAGTTCAGGAAGCGGGTCGTCGCGGAGATGCATGACGGCGATGGACTGATCCTCTGCATCAGCGCTGACGATCCCGACGCGATGACCTTCTTCACCCAGCTGCCGAAGCTCATCTACGAGGTGGGGTACGACCGGCTGCCATACGACCGCGTCGCCATCTGCTTCACCAAGGCCGACAAGTGGGCGCAGAAGGAGACCCAGGGCAAGTGCAGCGCGCTGGAGCACGTGTGGGACACCGACCCGGTCGCGTTCCTCAGGAAGACGCTCGCCCAGCCAACGCTGGCGAGGCTTCGCAACTCGCTGCAGCCCGAAACACAGGTCGCCCTCGGCTTCGTCTCGGCGTACGGCTTCCTGCCGGATCAGAGCGGTCTGCCCAACTACAACCCGACCACGGACTCGATGCTGGTGGTCCAGGAGGAGGCGTGTGACTACAAGGACGTGATCGACGCCTGGAGACCGTTCCAGGTGCTGGATCCGTTCGTCTACGTCGCGACCGGGCTGGTGTGTCGCAGGGGCTTCACCGTCATCGCGGCGAAGGACCTCTGACGATGCGAGTCGCCGTCGCTGGCCCGACACGGTCGGGCAAGACCGTGTACCTCGCGAGCCTGCTGCTGGCGTCCGACGCCATGGGCAGGACGTCGAGGCCGCTGCAGGTGCGGCCCGAACCCGACAACGAGCCAGCGTTCCGGCTCTACGACCGGGCGATCGACGTGCTGATGGGCAGGCTGATCGTGGCCACATCGGCGGTGAACCGCTACTCGTTCGTCGCGGACCTGCCTGGCTCCGTGTTCTTCGGACTCGGCAAGGAATCCATCCAGCTGACCATGGTCGACGTGCCCGGAGGCGGCTGCGTGCCCTCGCCGGAGCAGCGATTCTCCGACGACGTGCTCGACGATCTGGCCCAGGCTGACGCCTTGCTCTTCGTGGTTCCCGGAGACCAGGAGCTGCGGCCCCCGAACCTGATCGACCGCTTCGCGGAGCTGCTCGATCTCGTCAGGGAGCGCAAGGGCATCCAGGGCGGTCGCCCTGCCTTCCTCAGGATGGCGATCACGCTGACCATGGCCGAGCTGCACGTGGCCCCCGGCACACGGGACGTCGTCGGCAAGGTGGAACAGCTGAAGCCGGCATCGACCGTGCGCGAGGCGCTGGGGCAGTCCTTCGTCGAGGTCGTCCGCCATGCGGTCGCGCCCGGGGGTGACGGCTACTTCCTGGTCTCGGCGTTCGGGTTCGATCGGAGAACGGGCGCGAGAGCGGCCATCCAGGGGCCGGAGGGCTGGCACCTCGATGGTGAGAATGCCTACCGGGATTGGTGGCCCTACCGGGTCTACGAGCCCATCGAGTTCCTGGCCCGAGGCGTATGCTGGCGTTCGCGTCTAAACCGATGATCGCTTGTTTCGAGGGAGTGATCGTGTGATCTGGGAACAGTGTCGATACGGCAAGATCGTCCAGACCGTCGATGGTCCGATCGTGAAGGGATCCGAGCACGACGTCACGGGATTCTCTGTGGGCTTCGCTCGTTCCCTGGAGGACCACTGCCGTCCCGATGTCGTGGGCATCGGCGCATCCGAGCAGTTCATCTGGCAGGACCACCCCTGGTTCGAACGCGGTGGCGGCATCATCGTGAAGCCCCTCGAGGTCGAGGGGGCGTCGTGGGTCGTCGCCTGCCGGGTTCGTGGGCTGTCCGAAGGGGGAAGGGGATTGCCGGGGAGGATCTTCACGCAGGCCCACTACCTCGTGGTATCCGCGTCGGCGTGGAGTGCCGCCTCGGCCTCCCAACTCGACCAGGTCCTGCGTGCCGAACCGACCACCGGGATCGAGAAGGACCTTCCAGCTGTCACGACCGACGACGACATGTTCCTGGACGGCGACCTGCCCCCGGACTGGCTGACTGAAGCCGGAGACGTGCTCGAAGTGCTCATGTCGGGCCACGGGCTCAGCGTGCAGGACTGGAAGCGCGAACACGCGGAGTTCCTGGATCTCGCCAGCCTGTGCCTCTGCGCCTTGCCACGCGCCATGGCCTGGCGCGTGACCGTGGGAACGGGGCTCATCGAGATGGACGGCTCCGTTGCCATCGCCAACGGGATGCGGGCCATGGACGGCGTCCGTGTCATCGCAGGCGAGCGGCGCGGCGACGATGACATCGACCTGACGCCCGGCAGGCGGTATGTGGCATGGCTCGAGCAGGTCGCCAGGGACTGCTCGACTCCCAGACAGCTGACCGAAGCCGTGGCGTCCGCCCTGCCGTTGCACGCGGCGTACGACGCCATCCCCATCGAGGCGTCGTGGCAGGAGGCGGCCCGGCTCGTCAGCGGTGTGCTCGGCGAGTCGGCCCAGCTCCAGGACCTCGAGGCATGGCTGTCACGCACGACCGATCAGCGACCAGCCCTCGACTTCGATGTGCTGAAGGTCGAGGCACTCGTCGCGATCCTCCACGCCATCGAGGACCGCGGCCGCGATTTCCTCCCTGAGCTGGTGAACACCACCTGGCAGCCCGCCTGGCTGGAGGCCTGCGCGCGAGACCGCGACAACTACCACGAGGAGCTGGCCGTCCTGCTCGGCCTGGTCAAGGGCAGCGTCCCGCACGCAGCCAACCTGTGGAGAACCCTTCCCCTCCCGGACCACGTGGCCCGCAAGGCAGGCCAGCGACTCGATACCGCCGTGACCGCAGGACACTCCCTGGGAGAGACCCACGACATCTGGGCGGACCTGTTCCTGCCCGATCCCGACGACGCGGCCTGGCTGTCTGCCTGGCGCCAGGCCTCGGCCGGGACGCTGTTCTGGGCTGCGGTACGCGTCGCTCGCGTGAACGGACGAACCAGCACTCGTCTGTTCTCGGCGCTCGGCGGAACCCCCGCAGGCAGGGCGTACCTCACCCTCTCCGAGGGGCGATCCCCGGAAGCCGCCGACGGGGCCGCGCTCGTCCAGGCATTGCCTGGCGGCACAGGCTCGGCACCCGAACTCGACTTCCTGATCGCCTCACTGCGCGACGGAGACGGCTCCACGCTCGGCGCCTTCGTGCTGGCGGACCTGGCCGGTCGGGCTGGACATGACGTGCTCCTCCTCAGGCAGCTGACGTCCCGGGCGCTCACAAGGGAGGCCTGGTTCAGGCGAGTCCTACGCAATCTGATTGAGGCCGTTGACGCCGGCAGTCCACAGATGGACGCCGGCATGGCCCGGGTACTGCTGGCTGGATGGAGCGAGCTCGGCGTACGACAGAAGGCGAGCGTGGACGCGGCCCTGGGACCCCGGCTCGGTCAGCCGATCCGGTGGCTGCTGCTCGGCGTGCGCGACGGAGCCGAAAACGGCGACCTGGCAGCCCTGGGAAACGAGCTGTGCCTGCAGCGACTTGGCGATCGGGACGAGACGACCATTGGCCGGCTGGCCGAGTGTTGCTCTGGTTCGGGACCCCATCCGACCGCATCCTGCGAGCGGGCGACGCTTCAGCTGATCGAGGCGTGGCTGGGAACCTCGCGCCGCGCCACGGCCGGGCTCCCCGACATCTTCCGAGCGATGTCCGCCCTGCTACGAGGTCGGCCGATGCCCAGGGTCACACTCACCGCCGAGGAGATGACGCAGATCGCGCTGGTGTTCCGGGCGATGCCCTCCCCTCCCGACCTCGGCGTCCTGCTGGCCAACGCTGACTCGGAAGGAGGATTCCGAGCCGTGTTCGAGCTCCTGCCGGACGATGCTCCCGTGACGCCTCCGCCAGGGCCGCTGAAGCTGCTGATCCTGGGGATGGTCGGCTCGGAAGAGGTCCGAGAGTACTGGAAGGACACGATCCGTAGGCAGGGGCTGCAGGATCGGAATGCATGGCGATTCCTCTGGAACCTGGCCACGAGGACCGATGCCTGGGCCGCTGAACACGACTACGAATCCATGTGTGCTGTGGAGCAACGTGCGCTGGACTCCCTGTCGGGCGCCCAGTTGCTCCTCGTCCTGCAACGCGCCTGGTACTACCCACCGCGAGCCCAGCTCGACCATATCAACCGGCGGGATCTGTACGACCACCCACCCGACTACGATCAGCTGGCCTGGCTCGCCCGCCTGGCCCGCGGCAGGCACGCAGATCACCTGCTGAGGCGGCTGGCTGCGCTCGCTCTGCACCGCGTTCGCCGGGAAGGCACGACGCTCGGGGAGGTCCGGGAGAGTCTCAGGAAACCACCGCTCCTCGGCCGGGCTGCGCGATCGCTGGGTTCGCTGGTGCTGGGTGACGACGATCCGTTCGGCCAGGAGATCGACTCCCCGCTCGAGCTGCTCTGCTTCACCACCGAGCGCATGAGCAAGGGCGAGGTTCGGGCATTGATCGACAGGCACTGGAGATGAACGTCCGGCACACCTCCCACCGCGACTGGGCGATCCTGACGATCCTCGTCGTGAGCGGGGGCATGGGCTGGCTCGTCCTGGAGAATCACCTCCGCGGGGGAATGATGTCGCCCCGCATCGGCGTCGGCATCGTCGTGTCGCTCGCCGGCGTCGGAGCGCTGATGGGGCTGAGCATGAGGCCCCGAGAGACCGTGCGCGGCGAGGCGTGGGTCAACCTCGAGCTGCTGCAGCTGGCGTTGCTGGCCATCTTCGCTCCAGGGGCGCTGGGCCTCGTCGTCTATGCGCTCACCTACGGCAGCTCGATCGTCGCCGTTGCTGCCTGCTGGCTGTTCTGGATCATCGTCCTGCTGCTCGCCCTGGTGCTGCAGCTGCTGGTCTACGCGGCCGCCATCGGCTCCGTCGTGGCGGGGTTCCTGGCATCGGATGGGTCCGGGGAACCCTGGATTGGCGTCGTGGTCACGCTCGTCGGGGTTGTGCTACTCGCACTTGTCACCCACCGGGTCACGGCCTCCCTCGACAGCCACTGGCTGGATGCCTTCAACGGACACGTGGTGGTGGCCGCGCGCCAGTGGACGGGCTGGATACCCGAGTGGGGGTTCCTGTTCGATTTCATGAGGGGCACCATCGCGAGGGCAAACCACCACGCCATCTTCTCGGCGATGTGTACCGCTGGACTGGGCGTGACCCTCGCCTTCACGGCGGCGCTGTCGTCGCGGTGGGCGCGACTCGCGATGATGCGGTTGCTGTGGTTGCGTCCCTTCCTGCCGTCTGCATCCGCCCCGCTGCCCGATGGCGTCAGCGTGCTGGACGAACGTCAGTCCATTCCTGCGACCGCCTGGCTGATGCTCGTGTGGTCGGCCACGCTGGCCACGGTCATCGTTTCCACCTGGGGAGAGGCATGAGCGCATCCGACCAAGAGGACCATCGTTCGATCATCGACGGGTTCGGCGTGCAGACGTCCTTCGATCTCGTCTCGCTCGCTCTCCGCCGCGGCAACTACGAGGTGCATCTGGTCCAGCACGGCATCGATCGCTTTGCCGTGCGCCACCCGTGGTGGGGACTGCCCATCGCGTTCGGGGCCTTCGCGATGCTCTGGGGCGCCTACTGGATGCTGTATCCAATCGCGATCGCGGCGCTGCTGATCACGCGCTGCGTGAGGCCGGTCGAGCTGCACATACGCGGATGAGCGTGCTCGCGCGACGGCCCGAGGAGGTCTGCTCGACACCGTGAAATGGTCCTGGACACGTCGGAGGACGCTGGCCCTGATCACCGCCGTGGTCGTGGTCACGGGACTGGTCTGGATGGGCTGGGAGTGCGTTCTCAGCCTGGACGGTTTCGACGCACTGCTTCTCGGGTGGACGGCGGTGATCCTGCTGCCCATGGCCGTGGGGCCTGTGCTCGGGCTTGCGATCAGACCGAGGGAGACGTTCCGGGGCGAGTTGCTCGTCAATGTCGAGCTGGCCGGGATCACCCTGCTCGTGGTGTTCCTTCCCGCAGCCTTGATGTTCGTCCTGTTCGTGCTCGGATACCTGGCCTCGTGGGTGGTGGCGCTGGTCTGCTGGATCGTGTGGCTGGTCGTGCTGGTGGTGGCCTTCGTCGTCCAAGTGGTGATCTGGTTGTCATTCGTCCTGCCCGCGGTGGTCGCCGTGGCCCTGGGCATCGCGGGCGGGCTGGCCGTGGCCGAGGAATCCGGCGACCTGCGCGCGGGCTGTGCCACGGGGGGGACGGGCTGCGGGTGCATCGGTGTGGTGGGATACGCGGTCCTGCTGTGCGGCCTGGGTGCGGTGGGCGACGTCCTGGGCATGGGTGCAGGCGCCATGCTCGGCGGCGGCGTGCTCGATTCCGCGCTGGAGTGGACGGACTGGATCCTGGGCTGGAACGAGCTGTTCGAGAAGGGTCACTCTCCCATGGAAATCCTGGACCACGCGAGTACGCTGGTGTTCGTGCTGTCGATCGCCGCGGGCATCGCGATCGCCTTCGTGGAGGCGGTCCTGGTCCGGTGGGTGAGGCACCTGGCCATGGGATCCGTGATGCTGAGACCGTACCTGCCTGCCGCGTCTGCGCCACTGCCCGACGGCGCGGCAGCCCTTCACGAAAACCAGTTGCTCCCGGCTGCCGCCTGGCTGGCACTTGTCTGGTTCGGCGTATTGGCGATGTTCGTCTGCATCGGGGTGGCCATGTGATGCGCGGTGCTTCGACACCACGGCTTCTCAAACCGACTGGATCCCAGGAGGGGACAGCACCGTGCACCCCCACGTCAAGCTCGGCCTGCTGATCATTCCGCTCTCGCTCGCGGGAGCCGTGGCTGCCCGCCCCCTGGAGAGTTCGATCCACGCTGCGCGGCAACGGTTCATGAGCATCGATGACCTGGGCGGCGCCGTGGTCGTCACCCTGTCCGAGGAGGACAGGGGCGTACTGACGTCGCAGGCGGTCCGGGCCGGGCCGGCGGGTCCGATCCCCATCCCGGACTTCGACGAGGACCCGCTCGCCTGGCGCGCGCTCCACGCACGCCTGCTCGACCAGCTCGTCCTCGCGGAACCGGCGTGCGTTGCCTTCGACATGTACTTCACCGACGCGGCCCCCGATCGGACCACCGAATTCATCGCAGCCCTCGATCGCGCTGCCGCCGCTGGCGTGCCCGTGGTCCTCGGAACGCACCAGGGGGCGCCGCCGCACGCGCTCTACGAGTCCGGGCGAAGCCACGCGGCGATCCTGGACGCGAGGCGTGACAGCCGAACCGGCCTCCTGGCGTCCACGGCGCTGCTGGGTGAGCTGGGCGGACAGCCCGCACCCTCCCTCTTCCTGCAGGCATTCTCGCTGGCGGAGACGAGGTCACCGGCCACCGCCGAATGGGGGCGGGTCGTCGCCCCCCCGGGTCTCCCCACCGGTGCGGAGCTGCTGATCCGGTACCCTCGACGCGCTCACCGGGTGTTGCCCCACAGCCACGTGCTGCTGGCCGAGCCCGAGAAGTTGATCGAGGATATCCGGGGACGGACCGTGTTCGTCGGCCTGGTCGGCCGCTGGGCGGCCAGCGACGTGTGGCAGCTGCCGTTCGTGCCCGAGGGGCAACTCACCTGCGTCGAGGACGGCTGTACAGCGAGGGACACCTACGGGGTGTTCGTCCAGGCAGCCGCGTTCAACCAGCTGCAGGCCAGGTCCTACGTCCGCCGGGCGGGAGCCTGGTCGCTGCTCCTGATCGTGGTCGCGGCTGTCTTGGCGTCCTTGCCACCGGCGCTGATGGCGCGACGCAGAGGCTCGCTCCCCGAGATCTACGCCTCTGCGCGACCCGCATCCGTGCTCGAGGCGGTGATGCACATCTGGCCATGGCCGCAGCTGCTGGGTGTGGGGATGGTGATCGCGGCGGTGGCCGCCACATGGACCTCACCGGTGGTGTACCCGGTGGCCGGTGTGATTGCCGCAGCACTCGCGGCAGCGCTCTCATGGTCCCTGCTGGGGCTGCCCGTTCGCCGGCGCGCCCGCCGCCTGGTGGATGCGCTGGTTCGCGTGGACGATCTCACACGGCAACAGGGTTCGTCAGCCCTGGTCCGATTGCCCCCCGGGGGACCGGATTGCCTGTTCCAGGTGCTCGCCTCCCCGGCGGTCGACCGCAAGGGCATCATCGCAGTGGTCTCCGGCCTGCACGCCGCCCTGGTCGAGGATCGCGCGGGCAGGACCTTTCAGCAGGCCATCCCCCGGATGTTCTTCGCGCAGCACGGCTGGCTCGAGCCCACGGCTGGCGAAGCGGGGACCCGCAGCTCGGGTCATGGCGCTGGAGAGTCTCCCGGAGGCAGCCGTGAACGGGACGAGGCGCCCGTCGCAAAGGCGGACGAGCTGTGCGAGACGTTCTGCGGTACGGCTCTACGCCGAATCCGCAACCTGTGGGCCCACAGCGCGATCAAGCCCCACGCCGCACGTCTGGGGCACGATGCACTTCGCGCCTGTTGCGGCGAGCCCGAGGCCTCGACCGCGGCGAGCCGGATCGCGCTGCAGCGCACGCTGGTACGGGGCTGTGTCGACTACCTGGACAGGCTCGCCGCCTGGCTGGAGGAGCAAGGACACACGAGGGAGTAGGGCCACCGCGTGGGAGGGCCCGGGGCGAACCCGGTTCCCGCTAGTCGGAGAAGGTCGGCAAGGGCCCCAGGCCCAGCAGCTGCGCCTCGAACTGCGCGAAACCCTCGTCAGGGAACCCCCGCCGGCGCATCTGGGCAAGCTGTCTGACGAGCTGCCAGCGGATGACGGGCTCGTCCTCCAGCGGCTGCATGTAGTCCGACACGCGATCGAGGTTCCCCTCGAGCAGGTTCAAGACGGCGAGCTGACCAGCCAGTTGACCATGAATCGCGTTTGTCTCGGGAGTGCGCTGGTACAGGCTCTCCATGTGCTCGCGGGCCTCCTCCAGGCGTCCTGCGAGGAGCAGGTAGTGGCCGTGACGCAGTTGGATAGCTGGAGGGGCACCGCCGGCCGCAACGATCTGGCCGCTGATCGCCACCGCCTTGGCCAGGCTCGCCTCACCAGATTCCGGGTCCTGCACGGCGGAGATGTCCGCAAGCAACCATGCCAGATCCCCCTTGAAGTCTGTCCGATCTGGCTCGGCCTGGGTGAGCGCCTGGAGAATGGCGAGCCCTCGACCGTGATGCCCCAGGGCCAGCTCGCGGTCCCCGATGGACTCCTGGAGGTTTCCGATCCTCTGCTCGACCTGCGAGACTCGCCACTGGAGATCCGTCCGGGCTGGTTCCGCTTCGACCAAGCCCTCACGGATCGACAGGGCACGAAGGTAGTGTTCGAGCGCTGTTTCCAGGTCGCCCCCGATCTCGTGTAGCTCGCCGATGGCCTCGTACGAGATCGTCAGCCGGACTTGGTTGCGGAGCCGATCCGGCTCGTCGCTCACGAGCCGCTCACGAATCGTCAGCGCACGTCCGTATTGGCCCAGGGCTTCATCCAGCTCTCCTCGACAACGAAGGATGTACCCGATCTGCCCCAGAGAGATGGCTAGATCGTACTGGAAATCCCGTCGATCTGGCTCGGCTTCGGCCAAGCGAGCTAGGATGCCCGCGCTGCTGTGGTAGTGGGTAAGAGCAGCCGTCTCCTCGCCCAAGTCTTCCAAGCGGTAACCGAGCAAGCCATGGGAGACCGCTAGCACTCGCTGCGAGTCGGTGTTCAACGGGTCTGCATCCACAACCGCTTGGCGGAGTGCCAGCGCGTGCTTGAGGTGCGAGATTCCCTCCTCGTACAATCCCTGGGGAAAATGACCCTCACCGACACTGCAGTGAGCGCTGGCCAGCGCTTCCTTGTAGTCCTGCCTGCTAGGCGAGGATTCGACCAGTCGCCCGCGAATCTCGAGAGCACGGAGGTACTGTTCCAGAGCTGCCTGGGATTCCCCCTGAACCTCGTGTACCCAGCCAACCTTCATGGCCGACCTGGCCAGTGCGCCCTGGAAGTCGGACCGCTCCGGCTCCGTCTCCACCAGACTCGCGGTGACCTCCAGGCTGAGTTGATAGTGCACCAGGGCCTCATTCGTCCTGCCCTTCTGCTCCAGGGCGGTGCCGAGGGCTCGATGAGCATGGGCGAGTGAAAGCTGGAAGTCGGTTCGTTCCGGCTCCACCGCCGCCAGGCCCTGCCGGATTTCGATCGCCCTTCGATAGTGATCCAGTGCCGCATCCATCAGCCCGACATTGCTCTTCGCGATGCCGATGTCGCTGTGCGTGTTGGCCAACCGTGCCAGACGACCTGTCTGATGAGGAGACGCCGCGGACAGCCTCTCTCGGATCTCCAGACACCGTTCGTAGTGTTCGAGAGCCTCGTCGGACATACCCAGTTCGGCCATCACATCGGCCGTTGCCATGAGGTGCGTAGCGAGTCGTGCATGCAACAGATCCACGCAGGGGTCTTGCTGGACCAGCTGCTGGGTGATTTGCAGCGCCGAGCGGTGGTGGGCCAGCGAACCCTCACTGTCGCCCGCCCGTCCGAGTGTGTTGCCCAGTTCGAGGTGCGCGGCCCCCAGCCCCAGCTGGGTCTTCACATCGTCAGGCGCCCTGGAAGCCAGCCACTGCATGATCTCCAGCGACAAGCTGCGGCGCTCTATCGCCTCCTCCGTCAGGCCCAGAGATTGGTGGACGGAGGCGGACTTCCGTAATAGACGTGACGCGTCCCTACCAGTCCGGGCCCTGAGCTCCGGCGTAGGCGGATCGATCTTCCGCTTCCTGCTGAATTTTGTCCCATCGGTCCGCTCCTCTTGGCGGAGACAGGCAAGTTCCGACGCAAGGACAATCCGGTACCTTAGGTCCGCGATGTCCTCCGCGATTTCATAGTACTCCAGCGCCTGCTGCGTCTCGCCAAGGTCGGCAAGTACATCTCCCATGTTCTCGTACGAGATCATGAGTTCCCGGCTCAGCTTCGCGCGGTCTGGATCCGCCGCTACGACCTGCTGCTGGATGGCCAGGGCCAGACGGTAGTGCTCCAGCCCTTCCCGGGTCCTGCCCTGGTAGCAGAGCACCGTCCCCATCCTCTCGTGGGCCACGAGCTCGTCGCGAGCCATCTCCTCGGAGACCTCCGATCCGCACTCCGTGTTGTCCGCCAGATCGCAAGCTCGCTGGTAGTACCTCGTAGCGTCGTCGTATCGCCCGACATCCCGAACGGCATCACCCAGTCCGATCCAGGACCAGATCAGCCCGTGCCGATCCTCCACCGCCTGGTAATGGCTGGCCGCCTCCTCGTACAGGACGGCGGCCTCCTCGAACCTCCACAGATCCAGGGCTTGCCGGCCGGCCATCCGGCACTCCAGGGCACTGCGCCCCCTCACGGCCAGCAGGCGATCCATGAACTCGTTGGCCTGCCGGAGCCGCGGATTGCGGCGGTCCTGGTAGAGATCGACCAGGGCTGCCAGAACCGTGTAATCATCGGCGACCACCTCATCAGCCGCCAGGAGATGCTGCTCCGCCACCTGCAAGTCGCCCAACTCGAGCGCGCAGATGCCCAGGTTCGCCTTCAGCCTGGCTCTGCCTGCGTCGTCGCCCGTATGGAAATCATGCGCTCGGGTGTAGATCTCCAGGGCGGTGCCGAAGTCCCCCTGCTCGAACAGCGCATCAGCGAGGGTCCACAGTTCCGTCGCAGAGAACGCGTCGACGCCCGGAACCCCTTCTTGCCTGTAGCGTTCCAGAGTGTCACCAGCGTGCACGCTCTTGTCCGGATTGCCGAAGGTCGACCGCACGACGCGCACCGTCTCCACGGTCCGTCGCTCGAATCCCCCCTTGTCACCCAGGAGGATAAAACCGGTCGCGTCGCCCTCGGTCTCGCGAACGGTCACCTCCACGAGCGAGTCACGAACGCGGACCACCGTCTCCCGGTCGACCTCCTCCTCGATCAGGTCGTCTCCCTGCACCCGGAGCAAGCGGCCGTTCTCGATCCGTCGATGAAGCGGGGACCCCGGTTCACCAACGACGACCACACCGTCGGCGACCGTCACCTCCAGTCCATTGTCGAGTACGTCGACCGAAAAGCGGGTCCCCTCGACCCCCAGCGGGATCGCCCGATCTTCTGGACCGACGAGGCACTCGAAGGTCTCCGCAGCTCGCTCGAAGACGCCGTACGTCACCTTCCCCGCTCGTTGCCAGCAACTATCGGGCTCGCCGACCGTGTAGTCGGCCGGGCCATCTCGGCCGTGCTCCACGGCGAACGTGTCCCCACCGTCCCCAACCAGCCGAACACGCACGCCCGGCACCCAGACACGGATCGTGTCGCCGCCATACAGCTCCATACCGACGTGGATTTCGACTTCCTCCGCCCCCTCCAGTACGATGGCAGCGTCGGAGCTGTCCCTCGGTTCACCGCGAACGACGATCTCCGCAATCCGGTACAGATCGGCCGCACGGACCTCGACGGCGAAGCACGAGCAAACGAAGACCAGGCAGGCCGCTACAACGATCTTGTTCATGCGTGTGCTCCCCTCCTCCCGGCGGACCTCCGCCCGATCCCGGCCCCCCGCCTGTTCACCTGCCGCGAACCGCACAGCTCACAACGCCGTACACGTCACCGTGATCACATCCGTCCCCACTGCGACGCTGATCAGAGCCACGTTGGCCGAGGACAGCCCCACCCTGAATTGGAGCTGTCCCTCGAGCGGCACGGGCGTGCGCCGCTGCAGGAACCGCCCCTCGACATCCTCGAAGTACCCCTCCAGGGGCATCAGATAAGGCGCATCCGACGAACCGTCGTCCACGATGCGGGCAAACGGCCCGGGCAGTTCGCGGATTCGCGTGCGGTACACCCGGTCTCCCCCGGTGGTCGATGACAGCTCCACGGCGCCACCGTTCCTCGGGAAGACCAGGGGACCGGGGAACGACCGACGACAACGCTCGAACAGGGCGCGCAGGTCCTTCCAGCGCTGCCGCCGCAGGAACTTCATCATCACCGGCAAGGCCGGGTTGCGGAACGCCGCGATCAGCTCGTCTTCCGACTCGAACACGTCCAGGCTGTCACCGCGGAAGGCGTCGGGATCACCCCGGAAGTCCTCCGGCCACCTCGGCCGCAGGTAGCGATACCAGTAGTTGCGTTTGTCCACCGTGGTCGCGTGGATGATGATCAGTGTGGCAACGATGATCCACACCAACGCGGCACCCAGCAGGATGTACTGCGTGTAGCCCACACTCCAGCGGACGTCGACCGGGATCTCGATCGGTTCGACATCCCCAGCGCCCGCAGGCGGCGGGAGGACCAGCACGACCGTCGCCTCGCCGAGCCTCGCACCCTCTCGACTGGGAAGGGCCTCGAGGGTGATGTCGATGTCACCCTGCGCCAGCCCGATGGTATCCGGGACGACCGATCCCAGCACGAAAACGCCGTCATCGGGGAGGGACAGTCGCGGCGAGATCTCGAGGTCCGCACAGTCGTCCGCCCAGTCCAGGTAGTCGGCGACGGGCACGCTCACCTCGCCGACGAGCATGCCATCCTCCACACGCATGCGGGTCGAGAGCGGCTCGACCGACGCCGAGGTCCTCTCCAGCGCCGACGGAAGGGTGATGGCCTGGGAATCCGGAGGCAACGAGCACCATGCCTCCTCGGCCGGGTCGGGCCGGTAGCGAGACCGCAACTCGAACACCATGTCGTTGACGGGCACCAGCGCATCGTTCCACGTCAGGGTTCCTCGCAGGACCTCACCGTCGGGCTCGAGTTCCACGGCCAAGCCACCGTTCACGACGAGGTCGGTCCGGGTCGCGCGAGCGACCGCGTCCCGGTCACCGGGCCCGCCATCGATCACGGCCTCGATGTCCAGGCCAGGGATCTCCCGTGCCCCCTCCTCCGTACACGGAACCCGGATGGACTCTCCGAAGCCCGCGATGGCCTCCTTCGTGGTGTCCGAGAACTCCACACCTCGCGGCAGGTCTGCCGCGTGCTCCGAACAGGGATCCGGGGGCGGAGGCGGCGGGGGCGGGGTGCTGCACGGCAGGTTCCCCGATGTGTCCACCTCGACAGAGTACATTTCCGCGCCGAAGGCGGAGTACTCGTCGTCCCAGCTGATCCGGAAGTAACCGTCCTCGCCCCAGTCCTCCCCCCAACTGTTGCGTGCGATCCAGTACCGGCCTGCGGTGTCGTATCCATGCAGCGCGACGGCGTGGTAGCCGTTCGTCACCGGCGTGGTCGACCGGTAGACACCGTTGCTGCCCACGCCGTCGCCAAAATGCCAGAAATCTGCCTGCACCCTCAACGTGGTCGAAAGCGGCCCGTGCTCGACCAGAAGTTCCTTCACGCCGTCGATCCACTCCTGACTCGCTGGCCCCGGGTTGCCCGTCAACCCGGGCCAGGGTCGACCGCGGTGCTTGGTGAAGCCGGTGATCCGGTACAGCTCGCCCGGGTCACACGAGGTGGAGCAGTACGACCGGGCCCCCAGCGCTCGATAGGGGCAGCAGGGCTCGCGCGGAAAGCCCTCGTCCTCCATGTACTCGAAGGTGGGGACCATGAAGTGGCCCCGGCAGCTCCCCTCGCAGGACAGGAGGTACTGCTCCGAGAGATCGGCCTGCCCTCGCCCCACGGCCTCGCATGCCTCGTTGTACTTGGATTCGACCGGACTCAGCGCGGAGTAGGCCCAGCAGCTGCCGCAGCCCGCCTGATTCCGGATCGGCGACGCCAGCGGCCGGAAGTCCAGCGCAGGCGGGGCGTCCCGGGCCGGGGGCAGCATGCTCGCACTCGGGGGTGGTTCGGAGGAGTCGTCATCGTCGCCGTCGGGAGTCCCTTCGCCCTCACTGGAGTCGTCATCATCCCCGACGGGCACCTCATCATCCGATGGCAACACACCGAGCCAGCGCTGTCGTTCCTCCTCACTCATGTCCGTGAACTTGTTGTCCTCGGCCGTCCACTCGTACCCCCGCTCGTCGATGGCCTGCTGCACATCTTCCGTCGTCAGGCCCTCGTCCTCAGGAGGCTGCCGGAAGTCCCAGGGTCGGTACAGAGCCACCGCGAGCAGCAGGCACAGCACGAGCAGGCCGACGAGGACGGCGATGATGGTCAGCCTGTACCTGTTGTCCAGCAGAGCACTCATCGTGCTGTCCCTCCCATCGCTCAGAGCGGAGTGGTGGTCACCGTGATGCGACCGTCGATGTAGGACGCCGAGAGGCGGATCCTGAGATTGGCGGCATCCGGACCGATGTCGACGTAGGACCCCGGTTCGATCTCCAGCGGCCCCCGGTGCGGCGGGACCTCGACCTCACCCCCCTTCACGCGGCAGGTGACGTGCTCGCTGGGGTGGTACGAGACGAGATACCGCGGGGCAGCGCCGCCCCTCCCCCTCTCCGAGACCAGGGCGACCCGGCCCTGGTCGGACCGGAGGTGCCGTCGGTCTCGCAACCGCACGGCCCGCTCGTCCTGATCGGCGTCCGTCCCGCAGACGGCCACGGACTGGGACGGTGCCAGGTCGAACTCCCACGAGGCCTTGAGGTTCTGCTGCTTGCAGCGCGCGCGCAGGGCCTCGAGTTCGCTCTTGCGCGACGCCCAGCGAAGCCGGCGCAGCTCCTTCCGGTCGGCAGGATCGCTGCTCGTGATCAGCTTGCGCATCCGCTGGTACGGCTTCTCGGAGGGCTCATCCTCCACGAACTTCTCGAGCCGCCGGAAGGCCCCCTTGGGGAAGTGTGTCCCCACCAGCTCGCGGCGGCAGAAGTCCCAGGGGGCTCGCTTGAGGAGGTCGTTCCAGACCTCCATCTTGGACACGTCACGGGCACGCCAGGCCATCAGCAGGGCGAGGATGGTCAGCACGATCAACAGGGCGATGAAGAGCAGCGCCGTGATGGCCGACTTGCGCAGGGCGTTGATGATCTGTTGATCGAGCGGGCGCGTCTTCACGCTGAGCCGGATCACGGCCGGTTCCAGCTCCCGGACCACGCCCGCACGCTCCAGAGCGGGCTCGTACGTCAGCTCCGGGGCGGGCGCGAGCGGGATCTTGATGTTCCAGTCGCAGTTGGCCTTCACCAGCTTGACCGTGGTGGTCTGGCCAGGGGTCCCCGCGGGAGGATCCGGGTCCAGATCGATGGCCAGCGCGTCCTCGACCGTCGTCTTTCGTCCCCGCGAGAGGCCGAACAGGCGAGGCTGCCAGGCGTCCCTGGCGTCGAACGCACGGTTGCCGGAGAGGGCGGCGCCCACGGTCGGCGTCTCGTCCTCGAACACGGGATCGATCTCGAGGCTGAACACCAGCTCGTGTTCCGCTGCACCGTAGTACAGCAGCAGCACTTCCAGCTCCTGGGGGAATGAGTCGAGCACGACCTCCCGCGTCTCGGTCTCTCCCCCGGCCTTGCCCAGCAGGAACCTCAACCCGGCGCGGATGCGCGCGATCAGCTTCTCCTCTTCGGGGAGGGCCTCTCGCGCAAAGGTCTCGCGGAGGTTGACCCGGATGGCTCGCGGCTGGATCTTGAGTTCCCGGCCAGTCAGCACGATTCCGGGGGTCTCGCCAGGATCCGGCGCCAGCAAGGCAAAGGTGTGTGTCCCGGGGCCGAGGTCTCCCCCCAGGTCTCCGCTGTAGGGCGACTCGTCGTCGGACCGAGAGAGGACGAATTCCCTACCGCTGGATTCGTGCCGGAGTCGAATCTCGCGTGCGTTGAGGTGTTCGTCCCTTATCGGATCCGGCCCCTCGACCCAGCGGGCCGAGGCGCGCACGTCGCGGGCCTCCCAGATGTCAGCGCCACGATCCGAGGCGAAGGAGAGCCTCAGCTCCTGAGCGGGGAACTCCGACAGGACGAACTCGCCAGCCTGGAAGCTCGCTTCGGGCACGGCCGACACGTAGCTCCATCCGGTCTGCACGGCGTAGCGGGAATCCCCGGTGACGGAGGGGGCGAACACGTGGGTCCGCTGCAATGACGACCCGGGATCCTCGACGTCCCACAGGTCCGTTCCTTCGCTCTCCGACGCGACGATCCGGATGTCGATCAGGTCGAGGAACGACCGTTCGCTCTCGGCGTCGAGCAGGACGCCCTCGGGAGCCGAGGCAGCCGCGAAGCCGAAGTGGAACCCGACCTCCTCGTTCCGCTTGTGCTCTTCCGCGGTCCCCGGCAGATGGAGCCGGTCGACGAGGACGAGGGACACTCCGTCGATGAGGATGGCGGTCACGACCTGCGAGTGCTTCGGCGACTCGAACAGCAGCGAGTACACCCCGGCTTCCGAACCTTCCGCCAGCTGGAGCGTCAACAGGCTCGTGCCCGAACGGCTGGTGTAGGCGGAAGGGTCCACAGGCTGATCGCCACGCTGGACGCCGGAGAGGCGAAGTGCTTCCTGCGCGTGTACGAGGAACAGCGTCGCCGCCCCGTCACCAAGCTTGCGAACATCGACCTGGGCGTTGCCCGGACCGACCTCGAGCGCCTGCCTCGTGAGGTACCGCTGGCCGGCCTGGGACGCCAGCAGCTTCACGAACACGGTGATGAACGAATCGCTGACCTGCCAGCCGTACCTGAGGGGGTGTACCTCGGCGTGGCCTCCCTGGTCCTCGAAATACCCCTCCCACTGGTCCAGGGTCCGGGCCTCCGCCCGGAAACCGTAGAGGTATGTCCTGCCGAACAGCGTGAGATCGATCCCGTCCGCAGCTCCCGTGCCGTGGTTCCTGGCATCGGTCAGGAAGATGCTCGTGTCCGCACGGCCACGGCGCGCGAGGGCCTCTGCCGTCCCCCGGAAGCCCGTGGTGAAGTCCGTGCCGTGGTATCCCCTGTCGCGCTGGATCTCACGCTCGAGGGTGGTCAGGTCCGTGGAGAGAACACCGGACAGCTCCACCTCCTGGAATTCTGGCTGTCCCGGGTCGTCCTTGGATTTCGCGCCGCCGAACAGGGTCAGCACGACATCGACCTGGTCTGCCTCGGCCTTGTCGGCGTTGTAGGCGTCGGTCAGCTCGAGGATGATCCGCAGGGCGTGCTTGACATCGGGCGAGATGTCCTCGCAGGGACCAGGCGAGCAATTCCCGTACATGCTGCCCGAGTTGTCGACCACGATCGCGATGCGGCTGGCCGCAGCGGTCGCAGGCCAGGGCAACAGCAGGAGAGCTGCAACGGACAGCACGCCCCCGGCCAGCCGCGCCGCATGTCGCCCTCGAAGCGTGCCCTTCCGCGCCATGTCAGGACGCGCCTCCCGTGAGCGACTGCATCAGACTCGCCTTCATCAGCTGGAACGAGTCCTCGTCGAGCTCACCGGCCGCCTTGAGCTTCACGAGGCGCTCCAGCTGTTCGATCACATCGTTGATGGGGGGGGGGACGGTCTCAGGGCCATCAGGCTCACCATCAACCGATTTGGGAGGGACGGCATCGGGTGAGGGCTCGTCGTCCAGCTTCGGGGGGACGAGCGACGGCTCCGACGTGTCCTCCTCCTCGATCGTCGTGTTCACCACTCCGCGGGACAGCCCCGAGACCAGCGGGTTGAGGAAGTAGGCGTGCAGGTCCGCCGGATCCGCGAAGCCGGCCGCGACCAGCTCGTCGCTTGACCGATACAGCTGGATCAGGTTGCTCTTCTTCATGGCCTTGACGAGCTTGCGCGCATACTTGTCCTTCCGCTGGGTGAAGAAGTTCTGGAAGCCGGGCTGGTTCGACCGCCGGCGCAGGCGGTTCTCCAGCAGGGTCTGCGGCACCAGCGGGTACTTGATGTCCACCAGGTAGCCGTCGAGGTGACGGTGCATCTCGTCCCGATACGCGTCCTCGGTCGGATCGGCCAGCTCGAACAACCGCTCGGCCGTCTGGTTGAGCAGGTGCTGCGTCAGATCCGGATAGGCCGCGGTGTTCTGGCTGTAGACGTCGAACAGCAGGCCACTGGATGAATCGTGCTCGTCCTCGAGCCAGCGCCCGACGGTGGACGCGCCTCGCGATGCACGGGGAGGACAGACGAGTACTCCTTCGGAGTCGGAGGAGAGCACTCCCAGGTGCAGCATCAGGTTGATCGTGCAGGACTCCTCGGACTCGGGGATGAGGGTGACCCGAGCGAGGGGCTCGTCCAGATAGAAGTAGTCCTTGGATGTATGGTACATCGCGAGCACGGCCGCGGCCTGGTCGACCTCGTCGTGCCCTCGGACCAGCGAATCGTATCGCTCCCAGGTGTTGTAGATCGAGTCGATCACGAACAGCGGCAGCTCGAACTGGTAGCGCGTGAACACGATGGTCTCACGTAGCTCGGGGTCGCCGTGCACGCGAACCTGGTTGCCAAAGCTCTGCCCCGCTGAACCTCGAACCTGCTGGAACAGATCGGGGTCGGCCATCTCCAGGAACTCGAATTTCTTGAAGCTCGACTGGGCCTTGCTCTCGGCCTTCACTCGAGCCATGTCCACCGTGCCCATCCAGCCGCCGGTGCGGTAGAGCATCTCCCAGAGGTGGTCGATCCGCTCGCGTCTGTTGCTCTCGAACAGTCTCTTGAAGTAGTGCGAGATGCTGAGTCCCTTGGCGTTGTCCGCGACCTGCCGCTTCACCGCGGGTTCCAGCACCCGCCGGACCGTCTCCGCGGAGATCGCTCCGTCGAGGATGCCCGGCACCACGCCATCGTTCACCACGGCCTGCAGCACCGATTCGATGTCGGAGTACCGCTGACGGAAGTCATCCGCGAAGGCCTCGCATTCAGCGCGGCTCTTGCAGTCCACGTAGATGTCCGTGGGATTCATGGGCCGGAGGGCCACCTCGTCCATGGCGCGGCGGTAGTCCCGGATCAGTCCGAATTCCTGGTTGTACTCGTCGTCGCACCTCAGCGTCTCGAGGCTCTGGCGGAGGTTGGCAGCAAAGCCGCTCAGCTCACTCTCGAACCGCAGGTTGAACTGGATCTCGCACTGCACGGCCAGCGCCGTGCACAGCTTGGTGACCACGTTCTGCTGGAAGTCGGTGTTCAGGCTCTCGATGGCCCGCTGGGAATCCTGGGTGATTGTCCGCGGCGGATTCCCGACGAGCCGCAGCTTCTGCATGAAGTTCCGCTTCTTCTCCCAGGATTTCCGGTCGGCCTCGAGCCGGCTGCGGATGTTCTCGAACCCGGCGTGGGACCCGTCCCGGTAGGGCTGCGAATCGACTCCGTAGAGCTCTTCGATGTACGCCTCGAGCGCGGGACCG
Organism: uncultured Rickettsiales bacterium; assembly: GCA_964639985.1. Taxonomy (GTDB): domain Bacteria; phylum Myxococcota_A; class UBA796; order UBA9615; family CAYRNR01; genus CAZXHG01. Next base: position 1,891 of record CAZXHG010000012.1, on the reverse strand, counting down.
TGCTCCTCGCGCCCCAGGTCCGCGGGGACGCCGCCGATGCGGCCGCGGGCGGCCGCACCGCGGAGGTGGAGTTGCTGGATGAGGTTGTCGATGGCCGCCAAGGCGTACTCGATGCCGTTGGTCTCGACGAGCTGGATCAACAGCTCCCTGGCCAGCCCGATCTGGATCTCCAGCCCCGACTCCCCGCGACAGCCGGTCAACCCCAGAAGCTGCTTCTCGATCTGGGTGTGGTTGGAGTGGATGGAGTCGATGACAGCGTTGATCCGGTCCTTCATCTCGCTGTCGAACGGCGTGTCGAAGTCGTTGTCTCCGAGCTGCTCGAAGGTGATCGGTGCCGGCGTGGTGAAGTTCCGCCGCACATAGGACGAGGCGTCTGCCGTGAACCGCTCGACGAGCACCTCGAGCTTGTCCGTGCGGGAGAGGTGGCCCTCCACGAGATCCAGGGTCGCGTGATAGCAGAAGTAGTGCTGCAGGTAGGCCACGATGCGCTCGACCGGGAACCGCAGGGAGGCTCGCCCCATGCGCGCGTAGCGCCCCACGCGTTCCTGGTTCGTGCCGATCTCCTTGACACCGGGGCCCTTGTTGCACAGCGAGGCGTTGATATCGCCGCTGAATCCCTCGAACATCGCCGAAGCGATCGCGCTGGAGGCGATGTCGTTCATCAAGGAGTAGCTGTCCAGTTCGGTGGCTCGAGCGTCCTCCAGCTTGGGGCTGATCAGAAGAACGGCGTCGTACAGGGGCAGGAGATAGCTCGTGTTCGTGGTCTTGCCGAGGTAGGCCTTGAACAGCTTCTCCACATCAAGCGCACCCAGCTTCCCCCCGGGCTTCGAGGTGAGGATGTGGTCGAGCTCCTTGAACGCCGCGTACTGGTTGGCCTTGATCCGATCGAAGGTGACCGGCGGCACGGATCGCCCCGAGGTCTGGAAGCAGTCCGGATCGAAGTTGACCAAGATGATCTGCGCCGCCTCGTACAGCTTGACGCTCTTCTCCTTGAGCAGGTGACGTATCATCGCGGCGACGGTCAGGTACAGCCCGCGGCCGGTACCGCCTCCCAGCGAGCAGGCGACGTAGATCGCCAGCGAATTCGGGACGCGCTCGAAATCACCGAAATGGCGGTTGACGTCCTGGTCGCACTGGCTGCCCATGAGGTAGTCGATCTGCTGGCGAAGCTGGCTAAAGACCTTGTTGAAGTGGACGAACCCCATGATCTTGCCCAGCAGGCCCACCTGACTCGCCCCGAACATGCCCGGATTGATGGCGCTCACGTTCTCGGGGATGAAATCGTCCATGTCGTACGCGTCGGGATTGCCCAGGATCTCCTTGAGCTTGTCCGGCACCACCTGGACATCGATCCTCTCGTAGCTCTCCAGGGTCGACGAGATCTGTTGCTCGTAGGAGAAATCACCATCCTTGCCCGCCTTCTTCAGGCGCTCCACGTCCTCGTCTGTGAGCACATCGTTTCGATGCGGGATGCTGATGAACTCGCTGTCCACGACCATGTACTTGATGAGCGGGAACGGCGCGTCGCCTCCACCCCGGAGGTGCTTGCTGTTGACGATCTGCTTCAACCGGCTGATGAACAGGTGCCCTGTGCCGCCCAGGCCCACGAACAAGGTCGGAATGAACTGACTTGGCATTGTTGCCCCCTGTGGATGGTTGGGAGGGACTCGCCCCCGGACGGAATATCCAACCATCATTCGACAGCTATTGGAAGTGCCGGTCCACATCGCCGGGTCGGAGCCAACCCTTCACGGCGCTCCCCGGCCGCCCCGGAGACCGCCATCACCACGGAAGATCACGACCTGCTCCCGATACACCGGCTCGACGTCCCGTAGTTCAGGAGCAGCCGCAAAAACTCGATCTGCTGATCGCGCAAACACCAACGTTAGGC
>CAZXHG010000011.1:0-75107 GCA_964639985.1 uncultured Rickettsiales bacterium | reverse complement strand
GGCCGCGCTGCCGCCCGCGGTGGCGCCGGCCCCGGGCTCCGACGACGACGACTCGGCCCCCGCCGACGACGACGACGCGGCCACCGACGACGACGACGACACGTCCACCGACGACGACGACGACGTCTCCTCCTCCTGCCACCCCTGGGACCCGATCGACGTGGCCGGCGCCAGCTGGACCTACGCCTCGGACTACACCTTCCACTACGACGGCGAGACCCACGGCGACAGCGGCACCGAGGTCGTGGCCACGGGCGGCACCGGCAGCTTCGAGGGCGCCACCGTGTTCCAGCGCACCGGCACCTTCACCGGCAGCCAGGCCACCATCGACTGGACCGGCTACGACGACTGCGGCGTGGACGGCAACGTGGACCACGGCTCGTACTTCACCAACGCGGGCCAGAACGGCAGCGGCACCACCATCAACACACCCGAGGTGCTGTACCTCCCGTACGCGCCCGACACGCAGATCGGGTACACGTGGCAGTCCCACTACACCCAGACCCTGCAGGCCGAGGCCCAGGGTGAGAGCGACAGCTGGGACTACGAGGTGCACTGGATCTGGGAGATCGTGGAGATGACCACGGTCACCGTGGACGCGGGCACGTTCAACGCCGTGCACATCCACTGCGACTACACCACCGAGGACCCGCTGGGCGAGCACGCCGGCACCCTGGACACCTACTGGGTGGAGGGCCTCGGCCTGGTCAAGTGGGACGAGCAGCGCCCGGCCGAGACCGGCCAGTACATCCTGCGCCAGCTGACCTCCTACGGCGGCCCCCTCTCTCCCTGATCCTTCGTCCCCGCGACACCCTTTTTCCTCCCTGATCCCGACCACTTCGCCCTCCGTTTTGTGCGCTGCACCATTTTCTCCCTTGACGGGTTGTGCAACCGCACATATGGTTCCTCGTGACGGTGGCGACACCGCTACGAAAGGAACCGAACGATGGCTGGAACCGCGAAGTCGAAGAAGGCCCCGAAGGCCCCGAAGGCCACCCGGATCGAGAACACCGCCAGGACCGCGGAGACCCCGCGGGAGGAGAGGAACGAGACCATGACCACCACCGAGATGTTCGAGCAGTTCACCGACCCCAGGGCCATGCTGCAGACGCACCGCAAGCTCGCGATGGCCACCTTCGACAACCTCGCCGAGACCCAGATCCAGGCCCGCAAGCTGGTCCAGGAAGCCCACGCCCACTCCATGGGCGAGCTCGACACCTGGCTCGAGCCGATGAAGCACGCCTCCGAGCAGATCACCGCCACCCAGTTCGACCTGCACGAGCGCGCCCTCGAGACCGCCCGTGCCGAGGTCGAGCGCTGGTACGACGCGTTCACGCCGGCCTGACCGCTCACCTCCCCCCCTTTCCGGATCCAAGACGTCGATTTCCTCCTCCACCCGGAAATCACCGCCGTCTTGGTCGGCCAAGACGCCACCCACTTCCCCCTGGCGGAAGAGATCACCGTCTTGGATGGGGTGTACCTGTCCAGCGACCGGATCGCCGAGATCTGGAGCGAAGGGGTGTCACCCAGGGATGCGCTGAACGCCCTGCGCACCACGGTCGGCTTCATCCGGTCCCGGTCGTACGATCTGTAGGCAGGTCTGGAATCCCTGTTCGGACTCCTCCGCAGCGTGGCGCCCGCCCAGAGGAGCTAAGCTCCAGGTCGCAGTCACCACGGCCAGCTGTATGGTCTGCAGCAACGCATTGAGCACCTCGCCGCTGGCCCCGATCCTCGCGCTCGCCATGGGCACGGGAGTGGGGCGCATGTGGCCCGCGAGACGCGACAGCTTCGGCAGCCGCCGCCTACCCACCCGCGACGTTGGCTATCCTTGGCTCGGGGTGCCCAGCTGCGCCCCATCGACACAGGAACACCTACAGGGAATCACATGACCCATCGATGCACACGCTGCGGACGTGAATGGGATAACGAGCTCGCCACGGACAACGATCTCCTCTGCACCCGCAAGTGCAGTGGGACGCTCGTGCCCCTGGGGACCCCTGCAGGACCCATCGACGACCTGCCGTCGATCGTGGCCATCCCCTGGAACGAGTACCTGGCCGAACCCCTGCCCGTGCTGCGCCTCCACCGCATGTGCGATGCCGTCGAGGTGCTCGTACGGTTCCTCACCACGACCGCCCTCTCCGAGGTCCGCAGGACGCTGGGCGAGGAGCCCCTCCCCTCGTCGCTGCTGAAGGAGATCCACCCCCGCATCGAGCGGCCGACCTTCGGCCAGTGGCGTGGCCTGCTCGAGGCACTGACCCGGCACACGCGCAATGCCGACGACCTCGTGCTCCCCGAACAGCCCGGTTTCGTGGCCGAGGTCCTGCTGCCGCTCCTCCCTGGCGGATCGGTGCTGGAGGAGGATTGCATCGTGAAGCTGCGCAACCTGCTGGCCCACGGCGGCGCCATGCAAGCGCGGGAGGCGCGACGGTACCTCGATGTGTGGGAGGGAAGGGTCGCGGAGCTCGGCCAGGGGCTCGGTTTCCTCTCCGATGCCCTGGTCGGCAGGGTCGCAGGGGATCGCGTGCACTCGCTCTCGGCACGGTCCCTGGACGTCAGGCTGCTACCCCGGTCGGCGCATGACCGGGGCCTGGACGGACATGTCGTCCTTGCCCGCGCCAGCGGTGTGCTCGATCTGTGGCCCCTGTGCGACCACGGCCGCGCCACGGCGCCTTCCATCGAGGGACGGCGGCAGGCCAGCAGCGAGGGGCCGCTCGTGTACTTCCGCAGCGAGGCCGACCGGCTGCTCTATGCCGCGCTGGGGGTGGACCTCCCGTTCGGGGAACGGCGCGACGTGGTGTCCGACTTCCGGGCGCTCTTCCGGCTGGATGGCGACGGGAGGCTTCGCGCCAGGGGCCCGATCGACTTCGAGGCCGAGATCCGGGCGGACGCGGACAGCCTGATCGGGCGCCGATCGGATCTCGCCATCGCGAAAGGCGTCATCAAGGAGACGCAGTCCGGCGTCCTGTGGCTGTCCGGGCCGGGCGGGATCGGCAAGAGCTACCTGACCGCCCGGATCGCGCTGGATCTCGGCAACGACCCGAGGCGGATCTGCCGCGTGGCCTGGCGCTTCAAGGCCAGCGACCGGGACCGATGCAACCGCGCGGCCTTCCTCCGGCACGCCATCCTCCGGATCGCCGGCTGGCTCGGCCACACGCGAACACGTGCGGATGACGACGTCGATGGGATGCTGTCCCAGCTGCGCGAAATCCTCCAGGACGTGGGCGAGCTGGCGGCCCCGGACCCGAGGGCTCGCCCACCCCGCGCGCTGTTCGTCCTCGACGGGCTCGACGAGATCTCGCGTATCGACCCGGGAGTCGCCCGACTGCCCTTCGAGCTCGGAGGCCCCAACGTCGTGTGGCTCTGCGCCGGGAGACCGGAAGGTGACCTGCCCTCGATCTACGCCAGGGACCGCTGCAAGCACGTCTTCGAGGATGGGCTCGGCCCCATGGATCCCGGCGACATCCGGGCGATGCTCGTCGAGGGTACGGGCAGGTTGAAGTACGAGCTGCTGCGGGCCGACGTGGACATCCCCGACCGGGAGGAGGTCGAGAACCGGCTGGTCGACGAGGTCGCCAGGCATGCCCGCGGTCTTCCGCTCTACGTGCGTTTCGTGGTGCAGGACCTGCTCGCAGGTCACCTGTCGGTCGCCGATCTCGCATCCAGGCTCCCCCCCAGTCTCGACGACTACTACGACGATCTGCTCCACCGCATGTCCCTCGGAGACCTGCAGGCGTTGCTCACCCCGCTGGTGACCACGGTCGCCTGGGCCCGCGCGCCCCTGGCAAGGGAGGTGCTCGAATGCCTGATGGTGCGGCGCAAGGTGCTCGTCGACGACGAGGCGGGGAGCGAGATCCTCGACGAAGGCCTGAGGACCGTCTCCGCCATGCTCCGCTGGACGCCGATGTCTTCGGGTGAGCAGCTGGGCGTGGAGCCCTATCACCTCACCTTCCGCATGCACGTGCGCGAGTCCGCGCGAATGCGCCTGCAGGGACAGCTCGCGTCGGCCGAGTACTGCAACCTGTCGGCGGATTGGGCCCAGCTGCGCGAGGGACACGTCGCCCGCGACTACCTGGCCCGACATGGACTGGCGCACTGTGCAGCATCGGGGGCGACCGAGGCGGCGCTGTCCCTGGTGGAGGGAGTGGCTGCGGGCCAGGAGTGGAACCACATCGCCTCGCTGGCGGCCAGCATGCAGGAGCAGCGCGTGGACCACCGCGACCTCGTCGACGGCCTGCTGGTTGGCCGGCTGGGCGAGATGAGCGGATCAGGAGCCCGGCTCACATCGTTCCTCTACCGTCTCCGCCAGATGCCCTCGACCGTCGCCGGGGTGATCGAGGAATCGGCGCACTTCGACTCGCCGCTGGGGCTCACCTGGTGGCTCGTCGGGGCCGTGGCGAACGCGATGAAGTTCGTGGGTGTTCTGGCCGCGTGCGATTCGCTCCACACGGGCTTCCCACCACCTCGAATATTCGACCAGCTACGGCGCCCATCCATGGGCGTGTGGGCCCAGCTGCCGCTGGCATACTACCGAGCTGCCGACCGCGAGGGCGCACAGGTCGCGTTCCCCGACCTCGCCGACCTCGCACGAGGGAGAATCGGCCGCGGTCTGGCGGAGAAGGCCAGCCGGCTGGTCCATACCCGGAACCAGCTGGCGCACGGTGGGGCCCCACACCAGGACGAGGCCGAGAAGACGCTCACGGACTTCCTGCAGCTGGCCTCGGAGTACCTCGAACTGCTCGACGCACTGACAGGTGCAGAACTGCTGGTCTACCAGTACCGGGATGAAGCCGGATCGACGTTCCTCCGGCTACGCGGTCCTCGTCCGCGCCTCGACGATCCCGTGGTGCGTCCGTTCACGAGCACCGCAAGCCCCGGAGAGGTGTTCTTCCGCTGGGGCGAGAACGAACCGATCAGTCTCCGGCCCTTCGTCCTGTTCGACGAATGGCCGGGCGCCGGCGCTCCGCTGCTGCTCTACGAACGCTGGTCTGGAAGGCAGTGGACCTACGTTCATGCTGGAGATGGTCGCCAGCGAACCGTGCCCGGGACGCGGAACGAAGGGGGATTCCGGGAGACCTGTCGTGGTGAACGAACGCGAACCGCCCCATCCGAATCCACCGCTGGCGGCCATCCTCTGCCTCCCGTGTCGTCGATCGTCCGGACGGTCCCCGGTGCCCAGGTCGCGTACCGCGCCGATCTGCCGCACCTCTCGCAACTGGCTCGCCGCTGGTCCGAGGCCGTCGAGAGCAATCCCGCGCCCCGGGAGATCCTGCTGCGGACACAGGACCTGCTCCGCGGCGCACTCGATCATGCATTCGTCACCGAGCTGGCACACCACGTGGCGTGCGCAGGTGGCCCGTCCGAGCACGGAAGCTTCATCCTGCAGGCACTGCAGCAGCGGGCGGTCCCGAGCCGTCGGCTGAACCTCCTGCAGCACCTGGGCTCATGGTCCGGGATCCCCGACAGGGACACCCGACTCGGTGAGCTCGCCGAGCCCTGGATCCGGTGGTTCACCGAGGCCCGGCGGTTCCCCGGCATGGTCGACGAGCAGGCCATCGAGAGGCTCCACGAGCTGGCAGCCGCGCTCGCCCGTCTCGGCGAGGAGGATCCGGTCTTTGCGGCCGGGGAGTTCCATCGCGCGCATCGCCCCGACCGCGGACCGCACCTCCTGCACGAGTGGCCAGACGGCACCCGGGCCGACCTCGACCCGTGGCTCGTACTGGCGACCTGCCCCGAATGTGATCTCGAGCACGCTTTCGTGCTCGACTCGATCCCGCGACGCGGGTCCGCCCTCCTGGTGGATCCGCTGACGAGACACGTGCTGCGCAGCGAGGACGTGGCGAGGATCGTCGTGGAGACGCTCCTGGGGACCTGAGAGACACGGGTGCGCGTCCACCTTCCCCCCGCCTCACCGCCACCCATCGGCCGAACGGTCGTACGCCCGCATCAGGCGACGGCTGAACACCTGCACATCCTGGATGCGACGCCGCGGGTCGGCCACCAGGGCATCTCGAACGAGGTTGGCGACCCGTCGGTTCGCGGACGCGGCGATGCCGGACAGGTCGGGGGCGCCACCCCTGCGGCGCTCGACCAGCGCGGACACGGGTTCGGAGTCATCACCGGACTTCACGTGCGGAACGCGGCCCGTGAGGGCCTGCAACAGCATGCAGCCCAGCGCATAGACGTCGGTCCCCGTACGCCGCTCCCCCTCGAACGCCTCGGGCGCCATGTACGGGATCGTGCCCGTCACCAGCACGTCGCGCTCATCCTGCCCGGCAAGCATCCACAGCTGATCCGCGCACCCGAAGTCCAGCAGCTTGACCCGCGGCCAGCCAGCGTCGTCCCGCGTGATGAACACGTTGGAGGGCTTGAGGTCGCAGTGCACGATGCCACGCCGGTGCAGGGCATCGAGCCCCCTGCAGATCTGCGTGAAGATGCCCACGGTGGCGCTGGGCGGGAAGGGGCGACCCGGGTGGCTCTCCTGCCAGTCGCGCAGCACGTGCCGCAGGTCCTGCCCGCGCAGGAACTCCATCACGACCCACAGGCCGATCCTGTCGTCCATGCCCCGATCGTAGGTGTCGATGAGGTTGGCGTGCACGTGCGCGCTGGCGAGACGGATCTCCTTGAGGAACCGCTCGGCCACGGCCGGGTTCGCGAGGATCTCCGCGCGGACGACCTTCATGGCCGCGGGGCGTGCACGCACGCGGTCCAGCACCAGGTACACGCGACCCATCCCACCCTCACCGATCTGGCCCTGGATCTCGTAGCTGGAGACGACCGTGGGCAGGCGGTCCTCACCGTGGAGCGAGCACTCCCCTTCCTCGTCGGTCGGCGTCCCGCAACCGAGGCAGAGCCACTGGGCTCGCCGGAGACCCCGCTGTTGCCACGAGTCCGGGTCCGTGGTCGGGCGACGGAGAACAGCCTCGACGTGCAGCGTGTCCAGCACGGATCCCGCGCGGGGGCTGTCGACGATGGTGTACCTGTGCAGGGGACCGCGGCCGTCGTACCACGGATCACCGTTGTCCACGTCTGGCCAGCGGGGAACGCCTCCGCGAGGGTGGCCGGACAACAGCCGTGCTGCTGTCTCCTCTTCTTCGAGGGCCTTGCCGAGACCGCGCAGGGACAGGCGCGCCTCCGGATCCGTGGAAATGACGTGACGATCGCCATCCTCCAGCACATCCGCGAAGACCACGTGGGTCAGGGGGAAACCACGACCGCCCGGACTGTTGCCGACGTCCGCCCGGGCGAAGTACTTGAACAGCGCGCTCTGCGGATCGGTCAACCGAAGTGAGTCCACCTCGACCAGACGGTCCTCGTCCGCATGAAGGACCGACACACGATTCACCTCACCGCGCCGCAGGTCGGCCTCGTAGCGCTCGTGGTCCGCCCGCAGGTACGCCACCTCCTCGCGGAACGGGTGGCGACCGTTGAACAGGTGGGGTGCGTGGTAAGCGAAATCCCGGGCACGGCCCCGCGCCCGGGCAGAGCGGTACTTCTGCACGGCGTAGCGTACGAGCTTCAGCCCCCGTTCCACCTGCGCCACGAACAGCTCGCCCGCGTCACCTCGGTGCTGCTGGGCCAGGATCTCGCCCAGCGCCAGATAGACCGTGTGCAACGAGTCTCCCAGCGGCATCGACCTGGGAACCGTCGCCGAATCGACCTGACGCGCGAACTCGGCGAGCGGCTCCACCTCGAGCGGCAGCTCACCGTCGAACCACAGCGCCTGGGCCAGCATCGCGCTGACCACGCAGTCGAAGTCCGGGTGGCGATGCATGACCAGGGTCAGGCGCGTGGTCGGGTGGGCTCGCTTGTGCTCGAGGACCAGGTCGGGTCGCCTCACCAGCAAGGAGGCCGCGCACCCGTAGTCACACGATGCCTGGTGGTGGTCGATCACGCCGGGGACCATCTTGTTCCCCACGTCGATCGCGACGACGCCGGCACGGGGCTCCAGGACGTATCCCCACGGGACGAACTCGTAGCGGACGCGGCTCACGGTGCTCCCTTCGCTGGACCACCGATCCTACTGCGATCGTCGACCGGACATCAGGGAGGGCATCCCACGCCTTCTCCGAGGGCGATCACCACCCCCACCACGGTCCCCACTCCCGCGCGCACCATTACCCGACGTCGCCGTTCCCGCTGGTCGACGCGCCACTGGATCAGATCATCCAGGGCCGATGTTCGCCAGCTATACGCCCACCCGAGTCCAGCGACGCTGTTCCTCCGTGTTCCTGCTCCCATCCCTGGTGTTCACCCCAAGCTGTCTCGCCCTGGACACGCAACATGGTGGTGAGGGGGTGGTCGAGGCGGGCGTGCTGAAGGCCACGGTCCACGACACCGGTGTCTCCGCCGTCGAACACCGAACGCACGACATCTTGGTCGACCTCGATGCACTGCTCGACGGCGATCACCACTGTCAGGGGACCGGATCGACGATCCGATCACCGATCACCCCGTACGCCATCGCACACGAATGAACGAAGGCCACGAACAACATGGTGGCTGCCAGACTGTCGACCACGGCGATCTGCCCCAACGGAGGCCATCCACTACCTCCACGCGATGCCATCACCAGCGCATGGGACGCCGTGGATCCGAGCAGGAGCCAGGCCACCTGAGCGAACCACACCATCATCAACCACGCTGAAGCACGCGCCGTTCCGACCAGCCGGGCGGTGTACAGCATCATCCCCAAGAACCAGCACGAGGCCACGAGCGCTGCGAGCACGGCAACGCCGTTCCACTCGGCATCACCCAGCAGAAGCCGTCGGTCGCTACCCAGGGCCCAGAAGATCGACTCGGCTGCGATCACCACACAGGCAGCCCTGGCCGCCGTGCGGCACACGCGGACCACCCAGGATCGCGACAATCCGCTCCCCCGACACGCCCACGCCGTCGCCATCCACGTACCGAGCACGAACAGAGGGATGCAGGCCAGCACCCTGGCATGGTTGAAGTACATCATGGCCGACGGTCGCCACTCGTCGGTGGGGGTCCGTGCGAGTTGCAGTCCTGGGACGACCAGATCGACGGCCTCGACCTGGAACGGCAGGATCAGCTCCAGGAAGAACCAGGCCACGACACAGGCATACCCGAGCGCAGGGATGGGAAACCGGACAAGCCCGGCCGAGACCTGGTGATGCTGGACGGCAGGGCCCTCCTGCCGGATCACGGTCCACGGCCCCCGCGGCCATCGAGGGGCCCGTGCAGATCCCGCAGCTCGGCATACACGTCCAGCGCCGCCTGCCGCACGATCCGAGGTCGATCGGGCTCTACATCCCCTTCCCAGACCGCGGCGAGCAGTTCACCGCCGAACACGCAGCCCCCGTCGAGCCCGAGCGCGTGGGGAAAACGGCGCGGTGCGTCGTCCATGAAGATCTCGTGACCGAAACATGCGAACCCCTCGCAGCCGTCGTAGACCTCGGCCCAGTAGGGCGTCTCTGCGGTCTCCTGGCCCAGGCTCACCATGTCGCCCCCCGGGGTCAGGTGCCGGATGTACACGAACCGGCTGGCACGATCGCGCTGCTTGCGAGGGGCGGACTCCAGCTCCTCGGGGTCCTCGGGCAGGGAACCGTAGTGCCGGAAGTAGCTCGTGGCGAAGCCGGCGTGCACGAACACGAGATCCCTGGAACGCTCGCGTGCGAACAGCGGGCGCTGCACGAGCCAGTCCAGTTCCTCGGGAGTGGCCGATTGCAGGTCGTCGTTAGGGAGCGGCCGCCCCCTGCGAAGCCGCCGCATCCACTTGTACTCGTGGTTCCCCAGCAGCGAGGCGGAGCGAGGGTGTTCGTCGGTGAGCTGCTTCACGCGCCGGAGCACATCCAGCGGGTAGGGGCCGCGGTCGATCAGGTCCCCGAGAAAGACCAGGCGGTCATCCGACGCGAGCGAGAGCCGGTCGAGTAGCAGCTCGAGCTCGTCGCGGCAGCCGTGTACGTCACCGATGGCGATGAGACGCGTCATCCCAGCCAGACACTCCCCAGCTCGAACGATTGCTCCGGGTCGTCCGGTTCGAAGACCTGCGAGTACTCCAGCTCCGAGGCAAGCGCCCGGAGATCACATACAGTAGCCTGGGCCTGGCACTGGGCAGTGCGGAAGAAGAGGTGGGGACGAGGTTCGAGCCGCGTCCTCCCGATGCGTTCGAGCGCCTCGGTGGGGGGCAGGTTATCGTGGAGCAGGATCATGGCACGCGCTTCCGGTGTCGTGAGCTGCACCATGACCGCGACGACGGTCTCGTCATCACCGCAGGCGTGGCGCTGTGTCAGCGTCGACGCAGATTCCACGTCGACTCGCAGATACAGGATCCAGAATCGGCCGCACCTCGCACACCGCGCCAGGCCGATCTCGGCAGTCGATGGGAGTTCCAGCTCGAACTCCATCTCGAAGTCCGGATCGAAACAGCAACTCAGCAGATCAGGCATGGCCACCCTTCAATCCAGCGGGTCGAGCTTCTCCATCCGGTCCGCGAACAGACCGTAGCGCCCCACGATGTACCAGGACAAGATCACGATACCGGCCCCGCCAGCAACCAGGTTCCAGATGCCCGCCCAGGCCACGATCCTGGGGACGTCAACGCGATGCCCCTCTACGCGATGGAACGGAGTGATTCTTTCAGGCCGGCCTGCGGGCAATCCACCTTCGCGTACGGTACGGAACGACAACGACGCTCTGCGGTGGATGCCGCGGGGTCTGCCCTCCCGACTCCCAGGCGTCTGTCAAGGAGCGCAGTCGTACGAGGGCATTGGTACCATGGGCGCCTGCACCGGAGGACATCCGTATGCCCCACCCCCTCGACGAGGTCCGTTTCCAGCCCGAACGCGCCCTGATCGACCACCTGTTCGAGCAGTTCGCGCTCGAGGAGCACATCGACCACTTCGAGCGCTCCGGTGAGGCCGGCCGCTACTACGAGTTCGTGATGAGCACTCAGCTGCGGCTCACGCCGCTGCTCGCCCCTCGACTGTGCACACTGCTCGACCAGGCACGCGAACGCATCCGGTTCGACCACGCCGTCGAGCTGTACGTGGCCCCGGACTCGGTGGTCAACGCCTTCGCCCTGCACTCGCTGGCCGCAGATCAGCCCCACGTGGTCAGCCTGACCGCGGGCATGGTCGAGCGCATGACCGATGCCGAGCTCCTGTTCGCCCTCGGCCACGAGCTGGGCCACCTGCACTACCGCCACTACCGCGCCCTGCTGATCGACCACGCCATCGGCCAGGACGAGCGCGGCAACTCCCGCGTGCCGCCCCTGCTCGGCGCGCGCATGCAGACCTGGAGCCGGCTGGCCGAGCTGAGCGCGGACCGTGCCGGGCTGGTGGCCGTCGACGGGGACCTGGACACCATCGTCTCGGCGTTCTTCAAGCTGGCCAGCGGCCTGGGCCCCGAGCACCTGCGCTTCGACATCTCTGCGTTCCTCGAGCAGCTCGAGGACCTGCAGAAGATGAAACGCCGCGACGTACTGGCCACCTTCAGCCACCCCGTCACCCCGGTTCGCGTCCGCGCGCTTCAGCTGTTCACCGAGGCCGGCGGCTCGCTCGACCCGTCGGGCGGCGCCGGCGCCCTCGAGCCCGTGGACGCGGACATCGCCCGGATCGCACGGCTTCTCGACTACGAGGTCACCAAGGAGCTCGACGTGCACGCCCGCGACTTCCTGCTCGCCGGCGGCCTGCTGGCCGCGCACTCGGACGAGGAGGGCATCACCGACGATCAGTGGCAGCTGCTGATCAACCTGCTGCTGCCGCTCACGTCCGACCCCGAGGCCCAGATCGACCGCATCGAGACGGTCGAACAGGCACAGGCCCGGCTGGAGGAGACCGCGGCCTGGCTCCGGGACAACGCCGGCGAGGAGCGATTCTTCCTGTTCCGGCAGCTGGCCCACATGGTGGCCGTCGACGGGCGGCTCCAGGCCGGCGAGCAGGAGTTGATGACCGCGGTCGCCGCGCTGTTGCACATCCCGGACAAGGCCGCCAACGAGATGGTCTACGAGGTGCTCGCCGGCTACCTGCAGACCCGCGCCGACTTCAGCAACCGGCCGATGAAGTTCGGCTGACGATTCACCGGCCGGGGAACAGCCATCCGCCACCAGGGGTTGCGAGGACGACGACGGTACTCCTCTTGTCCCTGTTCCTGATCGCCGCCCTCGCAGCGACCGTCAACGCGGTGCTGGCCATGCTCCTGTTCTCCTGGGACCTGCGCTGGGTGCCCAACCCGACCTTTCCCGGCCACCTCGGGCCGATATCACTGCTCCTGGCTCCCCTGGTCAGCATCGGGTGGTCCATGCACGTGGACGGCGGGCTGTGGAGCTGGCTGCTCGCGACCACCTCCTGCTGGTTGCTGGGCATCCCCTGCTATGCCCTGGCGCAGTGGTCGACCCGCGCGGTCGAGGGCATCGGCTCGTTTCGGCTGGACGATCGCGCTTTCTTCATCGGGGGGAAGTACACGTACTCGAAGGTCCTGATGTGGGTCTTCCCCCTGCTCTACGCCGCCCTGGCGCTGCTGGCCCTGGAGCTCGCGGACCGGCAGCCGAGGTTCCCCGCGTGGGTGGCCTGGGCCCTCGCCTACGTCAGCCTGCTCCACGTTCTCGAGCGAGTCCTGACCATGGCAGGCGTCTCGCCGTTCAGGAAGAAAAGAGGCTCGTCCGAGGAGGGTTGAGGGCGAATCCCTCAGGATCGGTCGAGCAACCACCGTAGGACATCAGGCCAGTACCCCTCCAGCGCCCGCTGCCCCATGAACGTGCCCACGTGCCCCGCCGGGACCTCGGTCCGCAGGACCCGCTCGGAGCTCATCAGGTCCGCTGCCGCGCGCGTCTGCGCCGGCGGCGTGATGTGGTCACGCGTACCCATCACCAGCGCCAGCGGGCACGTGATCGCACCGAGGTCCACGGTCCGCCCCAGCGCCACGAACCGCCCCTGCACCAGGCGGTTCTCCTTGAACAGCTCGCGCACGGCGCGCAGGTACATCGGGCCGGGCAGGTCCTTGGGGCAGCGGTACCAGTCCTCGAGCCGGTGGAAGCGCTCCATGGCCTCGGCGTCGTCGAGCTCGCGCCACACCCGCAGCCACTTCAGCCAGTGGCGCTCCAGCGGCAGCAGGTTGTCGAAGCCCATGGAGATGAACTCGCCCCGCATGGCGCCGCGACCCGCCGCCACCAGGGAGGCGTAGGTCGTCATCGGCATGCTGCGGGCCACGTCCTTCAGCACGCCCTCTCCGGCGTGGAAGTCGATGGGCGCGGCCACCAGGGTCAGGGAGGCCGCCACCTCCGGGTGCAGGGCGGCGACCATGGCCGACTCCCACCCCCCCTGGCACAGGCCCACCAGGTGGACCGGCCCGCCGAGGTGATCGGCGCAGTCCAGGATCGTGCCCAGGGAGTCGTCCACGTCCCGGTCGCACACGCGCCTGGAGTCCGGCCGGGCGTCCCGCCACTCCACCACGCCCACGCGGCCGAAGCCCGCGTCGAGCACGGCCTGCACCAGGCTCTGGCCGGGCGCGAAGTCCACGATGTGGGCGCGGTTGACCTCGGGCGGGACCAGCAGGACGGTGGGACCGTCCACCGGGCCGCGAAACACCCGCAGCCGGTACGCGGACTGCTCGACCGCCACCTCGTTGGGGGTGATCCAGCGGGGTCCCGGGTTGTGCCGCAGCACGGTCGCGTCGAGGAAGCGTCGCTGTCGTGTGGCGAGCTCGTTCACCGCGGTCAGCGATCCGGTCATGCGTTCCTCCGGCGCAGCAGCGCGGCCGCGACCAGCAGCAGGGCGGGCAGGGCCGCCCGGCTGCCTCCGTGGGCCACACCACATTCACAGCCATCGCCCCACGGGTCGTCGTCGTCTGCCGGGGTGTCGTCGTGGGCGCTGTCGTCGTCGTCGGCCGTGTCGTCGTCGGCCGTGTCGTCGTCGGCCGGGCCGGCGCTGTCGTCGTCGTCGGCCGTGTCGTCGTCGTCACCGAGCATGGCCTCGACCCAGGAGAAGGTGTCCTCGGCCAGGTAGCGCTCGCCCAGCGCCCGCAGGTGGGCCTGCTCGTCCGGATCGGCGTTGCCCGCGTCGATCAGCCACTGGCCCATCTCGTCGCCGGCGAACAGCAGGTCCATGTGCGCCAGGTCCGCGGTGTGCGCGTCCAGCAGCACCGCCCCGCGGGACAGCAGGCCGTCGGTGTCCAGGGCCGACGCGGTGAACAGCACGCCGTCGCTCTGCCCGGAGATCTCGCCGAACACCAGGTGGCCGTGGGTCACCCCGAACAGCTCGTCGTCGGTCAGCTCGAACCCGGGGAAGCGGGGCTCGATCACATCGGCGAGGAACTGGGTGTAGAACGCCGACGACTGCCCCAGGAAGTCCACCAGGAACTCGCCGAACGCGTCCACGAGCACCTCGCGGCCGTCGAGCCAGATGAGCGGGTTGGTCCCGGCGAGCGCCGCCACCTCCACGCCCGGGTCCACGCCCGCGCCGCGCAGCTTGTCCAGCAGCCCGCCCGCCTCGTCCATGGCGTCGTCGATGCCCGCCGAGAAACTGTAGAAGCCGTACCCCCCGTGATAGGTGGTGAACCAGTCCTGCTGCAGCGCGTACACCCCCAGCACCGGATCCGACCCGGGCAGGTCGTAGGTGTCGTCCCACGGGGCCAGCAGCTGCGCCTGGCCGGGGAACGAGTCGCCCTCGTCCGGCCACAGGTCCACCCCGCGCAGGTCCTCGTACACCAGCAGGTTGCCGGTCGTGTACGGGTAGAAGAACGCCCAGGGGCTGGGCGTGATCGGGTCCGAGCCCCAGCCGGTGGCCATGTGCGCCGAGGTCCAGCGGAAGGCGGTGTCCGCCCCGCCCAGGGGCGCACCCGCGGCCACGAACCGCAGCACGTCGCCGCGGAAGGCCGTGCCCCGCTGGGTGTAGCGCTGGCCGCGCTCGTCATCGCCTGCGCCCCAGTCCACGCCCGCGTGGTTGCTCACGTACAGGGCCGCGGCGATGGCCCCCTTGCTGTGGCCGACCAGATCCACGGTGTCCCGGCCCGTGACCTCGGCGATGCGGGCCACGGCGTTGGCCACCTGCTCGGCCTGCTGGTAGCAGTCGCCGTGGGGGTGGGCGAAGGTGATGGCGAACACCGAGCGCCCCTCGGCCGCCAGGAACCGCGCCAGGGGCGCCATCACCCCGCCGGCGCTGACGCCCGCGCCCGGGATCAGCAGCACCGGGCGGGGCTCGTCGGCCAGCGCCCAGCCGGGCGCGAAGTGCAGCAGGAAGGTGCCCGAATGGGGGGTGGCGGTACCGAAGGCGGTGGCCACGTGGGGCGATGCGGGTGACGCGTCGTCCCACGCCCACCCCGGCGGGAAGTCCTCCTGCTGGAACAGCACCGTGTCCCCGTCCACCAGCCGCTCGACCCGGTCCCACAGGGGCAGGCCGTCGGTGTCCTGGGCCACGGTCGAGGTCTCGTCCCAGGTGGCGTCCACCGCGGTCGGATCGAACGCGTCCGTGCTCCGCGCCGCGCCGGGGAGCAGCAGGATCGTCAGCGCTACCACCCAGGGCGCCGGGGACCGATCAGTCATCGCCGCCGTCCTGGTCCCCACCCAGGCGCTCGAGCAGCTCCACGATCTGCGCCATGCCCGCGGTCAGCGTGCGCACCTGCCCGTCGAGCTCGTCGAGCCGGTTCTCGACCAGGGTCAGCGCCTCGACCACGGCGGAGAGGTCGTCCTGGGACACGGAACCACCGCCTGCGTCCTGCAGCGACCGGGCCAGCTGCTCCATGCGCTGGCGGTTCTCCAGCAGCAGCGCCCACCACGCGTCCAGCGCGTCCTGTCCCATCCCCAGCATCTGGGGTCCGAAGCCGAAGGGTCCGCTGCGATCCGATCCGCTCATCCCGCTCTCCCGTCTTTTCGCAGTTGCAACATGAGGTACGCCTCGAATCCTAGCCCCTCCACCCGCCCGGATCAACCGACTTTTTGCACTGCACCATCAAGAAAGACGTTGCCCTCGACGCCACCCCGGGGGTAGTTTGTTCGCTACCACGAAAAGGAGCTCGGTGATGTCCCCGGTTGCATTCGCGAACAGCGAGCCGCTGACCATCAAGAAGTACGCCAACCGCCGGCTCTACGACACCCGCCGCAGCCGCTACATCACCCTCGAGGACCTGGCCCAGATGATCCGCGACGGCGTGGTGGTGGAGGTGGTCGACGCCAACAAGGGCACCGACCTCACCCGCCAGGTGCTGACCCAGGTGATCCTCGAGGAGCAGGACCGGCTCGACCTGATCCCGGTGGAGATGCTGCACCACATCATCAAGGTGCAGGGCACCATGCTGCAGGGCCCGTTCGCCTCGTTCCTGAGCATGGCGATGAAGCAGTTCAACGCCACGGGCAGCCTGTTCCAGCGGCAGGTGGACGCCATGTTCGACGGCTGGCCCGGCCAGCGCACCGAGCCGCCCAGCGAGCACCCTTCCGTCGATGCCGACGAGACCGCCGCGGACAGCGGCGAGCAGCCGGCGGTCGGCGGCGCTCCGGGTCAGGGGGACGACATGCACGACCTGCGCGGCCGCATGGATGCGTTGCTGGAGCGGCTGGGGAAGAAGCGCTGACGCGGCTCAGAACCGGATCGCCGGCCCGAACCTGAACATCGCACCGCTGAAGTCGATGGCCTCCACGGCCGGGTGGGCCGTGGTGTGGGTCGAGGCGACCACCGCGGTGGGGGCGATGCGGCCGAAGATGCCCGCGTGGAAGCCGACCTTGAAGCGGCTGCCCCAGAAGCACAGCACGCCGCCGCCGAGTTCGGCCGAGGGGCCGATGCCCTGGAAGGTGTCGCCGGACTCGCCCACGAACCCGGAGATGACGAAGGCGAAGCCCGCGCTGAGGAAGCCGCGCACCACCTTGCCGCCGGGGTTGAGCACGAAGTCCGCGGCGATGCCCGGGGCGAAGGCGTTGAGGATCACCGTGCCCTCGACTGCGGCCGGGTCGGTGTAGCCCTTGGCGCCCACGTATCCCTCGATGCTGGGCCGCAGGATCAGCCACGACCGCACCGGGATCAGCGCGGCGATGCCGCCGCCGATGTAGCCCCCCAGCTTGCGGTCGTCGGCGTAGGTCGACACGGTCCGCGCCCCGTCCACGTACGCGTTGACCTGGCGGGGCGCGCTCAGCCCCACGGTCAGGTCGATCCACAGGCCCACCCGCCGGCTGTACGCGGGCGCCTCGGCCTCGGCGCCGGAATCGGCAGGGGCGGCGTCCACCAGCGGCTCGGAGTCGTCCGCCACGCTCTCCACTGACTCTTCCGGGTCCACGTCCTCGGCAGGCGGCTCGGTGGGCTCGTCGACGACCGGTTCCTCGACCGGCTCGGGCGCCAGGGGCTCCACGCCGTCCTCGATCGGGACCCAGATCTCCAGGTCCGCGTCGTAGACCAGGCCGGCGAACTCACCCTCGCCTAGCTGTCCATGCTCGGGCACCTCGCTGCTGGCCGCCGTGGTCTGCTCGGCGGGTGCCTCGTCGTCGTCCGTCCCCTGCGCGACCGCCGCCGACAGGGGAGCGGCGAGCCACGCCCCGACGACCACCAGCCACCAACGACCCGGAACCATGAGCACCTCCACAGGAGATCGCGATCTTAACAGCGCAGCCCACCGGAACTCGCGGTAGTATGCCACGCGGTGACCTCTCCTGGACGAGTCGCATCCATCGACCTGCTGCGCGGCCTGATCGTGGCGGCCATGGCGCTGGACCACACCCGCGACTTCTTCCAACCCGCGGGCTCGGTCCCCGAGGCGTTCGACACCACCTCGGTGGCGTTCTTCGTCACCCGCTGGATCAGCCACTTCTGCGCGCCGGGGTTCATCTTCCTGGCGGGCGTGGCCGTGGCCCTGTACAGGCAGAACCGGCCCGACCGACCCGCGCTGCGCTTCCTGCTGACCCGCGGTCTGTGGCTGATGGTGCTCGAGGGCACCTGGGTCAGCTTCGCCTGGTACTTCCACCTCGACTTCACCCACCTGGGCGTGCTGTGGGCCATCGGCGGCTCCATGGTACTGCTGGCCGCGGTGCTGTGGCTGCCCGCGCGGGCCGTGGGGGTGCTCGGACTCACCCTCACGCTGCTGTTCGCCGCGCTGCCCGTGCCCGGCGACCTGCCCGTGCTCGGCGTGCTGTGCCAGCCCAACACCATCGAGCTGTTGGGCCACAAGTTCCACCTGAGCTACGCCATCCTGCCGTGGTTCGGGGTGATGGCCTGCGGGTACGGGGTAGCCGATCTGCTGGTGGGCGAACGCAGCCAGCGCTGGCTGCCGCTGGCCGGGCTGGTGATGCTGGCGCTGTTCGGCGGCCTGCGTGCACTCAACGGGTTCGGCGATCCCAGCGCGTGGATGGTGCAGGAGCGGGGGGACTGGGCCACGGTCGCCCACTTCCTCAACCCCAGCAAGTACCCGCCGTCGCTGATGTTCCAGCTGCTGTTCCTCGGCATCGCCGTGGCCGCGCTGCCGCTGCTGGCCCGCTGGCGCGGCCCCACCGCGGACGTGGTGCTGGCCTGGGGCCGGGTACCGATGTTCTTCTACCTGATGCACCTGCCGCTGATCCACGCGGCCGGCATCGTGCACGCGCAGCTGCGCTACGGCGACAGCACCATCCCCGCGACCGTGGACCTGTCCCTGCCGCTGATCTACCTGGCGTGGATGGGGCTGCTGGCCGTGCTGTGGCCGGCCTGCGTCGGGTGGCGCAGGCTCAAGCGGGCGAAGCGCCACTGGTGGTGGCTGTCGTACCTGTAGGCGGCTACTTGACCCCGGCGCCCAGCACCACGTAGCCCTTGGCTCCGAGCGCGCCGACCGCGCGCATGACCTTGCCGTCCGCGTGCAACACCGTGGACAGCTGCTCCAGCCAGCGCAGCTCGCCCGCGTCCAGCCAGATGCCGCGGCAGGAGCCGCACACGTCCAGCATCAGCCCGGCCTCGGGCCGGTACTTCAGCTCCAGCATCTCGCGCTGGCAGTGGGGGCACAGCCGCTCGGTCGGCCGGGCCGTGCCGACCACGTCCTTGAACGCGGGCATGTCCGTGGCCGTCTCCACGTAGAACGCGACCTCGCCCTGGTCGAACCAGGTGCCCTTGCACGCGCTGCAGAAGTCCAGTTCCACGCCCTCGTGCTCCAGGGGGTGCAGCGTATCGGCCTCGCAGACGGGACAGCGCATGGGTGACCTCCGAGCCGGCACGTTATCACGCGGCCGGGCGCCGGAGTCAGGGGTAGTAGCGGCGGAACTCGTCGACCGTGGCGAACATCGGATCCGTGCTCACCATCCGCCCCAGCTCGCCGAAGCAGGGGCGCACCCACAGCAGCTGGTGGAAGGTGCGGGTGTGCTCGCCCTGGGCGATGGCCAGGGTCTGGCCCACGTCCACGCGGATGCGTAGGGCATCCGACACCTCGATGTGGCCGGGCAGCTGCACGGTGCCGACCGCGTCCACCTCGAAGCGGTAGTGCTCCGTGCCCTGCTCGCGTATGCCGAACGCCACCGCGTCGCGGTAGGTGACGGTCTGCTCCCAGCTGTCGCCCAGGGCGAAGGGGAAGCGGTACAGCACCAGGGGCTCGTCGTACACCAGCAGCGTGCGGCTGGCCGGGTCCACGCCGTCGGCCGTGGCCATGCCGAGCATCTCGAGCTCGCCGCTGCCGTCGCCGTGGTCGTCGAGGCGGAACCAGCCGAGCAGGTCCGGCGTCTCCAGGGCCAGTGGTGCCACGTAGGTCGCGTCCCCAAAGAGCTCCGCGTGGGGCGCATCGGTCGGATCGAGCAGCGTCAAGGTGGCGCCGACCTCCCCGGCGTCCCCGGAGAAGTCCCACAGCCGGGTGCCGTCCCCCTGGTCGTCGCCGTCCGGGTCCACGTCCACCGGCTCTCCCACCCCGTTGCGGGTGTAGCGCACGTCGATGCCCGGAGCCAGGGGCAGCTCGTCGAGGGTGATAGTGCTGTCGAGCTCGGCGGCGCACTCGGGCAGCGGCGCCGAGCCCGGATCGTCGGCGAGCACGGACGGACCGCAGCCCTGGACCAGCACCGCCGCCATCACCACCAGCGCTCGCCTCATCCGGGTCTCCTCAGAACGGGAACGCCACCATCAGGTGGGCGCCCAGGGCCGGCTTCGCGACCAGGTCCTTGGTGGGGTTGTCCAGCGCGCGGCCGGGGAAGAACGCGCCGAGGTCGGCCCGCACCTCGAACCCGGGCACCGGGTGCCAGCGGGCGTGCAGGTCGACCTCGAAGCCGTAGAAGGGCGTGCCGCTGGGCGTGGACGACGCCCTGACCGCCCACGACGGGATACCGGCCACCGCCAGGGTGAAGTAGGGGCTCGGGTGCAGCCGTACCTCGGGCCGGGCGTAGAACGCGTCCGTGACCGTGCCTGCGATCTGCCGCCAGAACACCACGTCCACCACCTTGTTGGGGTGGAACCGGAAGTTGTTCATCGTCAGGTCGTCGTCGATGTGGAACTGGGGGCCGTCCAGGTCACCGGCATGAGAGGTGGCCTGATCCACGGGCGGGGCCACGCCCAGGCCCGGGGCGTCGTCCCCGGACGCCAGCCCCAGCTCGAGCTGCACGTCGACCTTGCGGGGCACGGCCACCACCTCGACCTGCAGCGCGCCACCCGCCTGGTTGGAGGTCAACGGCGGCATCTCGACGCCGGGGTACAGCGACGAGTTGCCCACCCTGCCGCGCAGGTACGCGGCCTCGAACTCCACCCGCACCCGCGCGCTGACGAAACGCAGCCACAGGTCCAGGGCCAGGGCCTGCACGTCCCGCGCCAGCGCGTCGTCCGTGGCCCAGTCCATGTCCTCGCCGTCGAGCCCGGACAGGTAGAACGCAGGGAACTCGGCCTGCTGCCAGCGATAGGTGGCGTACAGGCCGTAGTCGAAGGTCGGCCGGCCCCAGGCGCGACGCCGCGCCAGCGCCTCGTCGGTGGTCTTACGGCCCAGGGCCACCGACACCGTGTACACGTTGTCCCGCATCTCCAGGTCGATGGCGCGCCGCGTGCTGGCGCCACTGGTCGAGGCCGTGGTCGGGCCGATGGCGTTGAGGTCGAACGACGCGCCCACGAAGTGGTCGCGGAAGGAGGTCACGAAGGCGACGCGGTCCACGTCGTCGTCGTAGTCGTCGTCCAGCCCGTCGGACCCGGCCGCCACCACGCCCAGGCCCCAGGCGGGCAGGCCCATGCGGCCCACGGCCAGGATCCCGATCGGGGTGAACACCTCGCCCCAGGCCTGCTTTACCCGGACGCTGTCGCTGAAGCTGTTGGTCCCGGCCGAGGGCGCCTCCTGACCGGTGGAGGCCCAGGCCATGGGCGCCCAGCGGGTGCGGGGGAACCCCTCGGGCGTGGAGCCCAGCACCAGGTTGTCCAGGGCGTCGATGCGGGCGTGCACGCACACCACGTCCCCCACGTGGATGCCCAGGTCCAGGCGCAGGCGCGCATCCACCGATCCGAGGATCTGCCCGCCGGACGGCGGGATGGGGAACACCGGTTCGCCCGTGGTGTGGGTCGATCCGCGGTCCAGGTCGTGGTTGACGAACAGCGCGCCACGCGTCCGCAGGTATCCGTCCAGGGAGATCCACTCCGGGGGTTCGACCGGCGCGGGTGGCTCCGCGGCGAGCGCGGGCAAGGCGATTGCGACGGCCAGGAGCAGGGCGAGGCGGCTCATCGCTCGCCTCCCCGCAGGTGGGCCAGCACCAGGTCGTTGAACCGCCCATGGTGCTCGACCATGGGGAAGTGCCCGCAGTACGGCAGCACCACCAGCTCGGCATCGGGCAACTGGGCTGCGAGGCGCTCGCCGAACGCGGGCCGGGCGACCACGTCCTCACGGCCACTGACCAGCAGTGCCGTCGCCTCGACCTCGCCGTAGCGGAGCTGCCACTGCTCCAGGTCCATGGCCCTCACCGTGGCCAGGGCCGCGGCCCGCGCGCCGTCCTGCGACAGGGTGTAGCGGGCCCGCCACAGCATCTCCTCGGAGATCCAGCGGTCCGGATCGTGGAACGACAGCCCGAACCGCCACTCCAGGTTCTCGACGTACCACAGCCCGAAGATCAGCTCGCCCATGCCCGGCGTGCGCGCGGACCTCAGCGACCACGGCAGCTGCTCGGGGTACACGAAGGCGCCGGTCAGCACCATCCGGCCCACCCGCTCGGGCTCGTCCAGGGCCAGGACCAGGGCGACCAGGCTGCCGTAGGAGTGGGCCACCAGGTGGGCGCGTTCGATGCCGAGGTGGTCCATCAGCGCCAGCACGACCGCGGCCTGGTCCTCGGGGCCGTAGCCGCCGTCGTACTTGCTCGACCGGCCGAAGCCCTCGAGGTCCAGCCGCACCACCCGGAAGCGCTCGGCCAGGGCATGCACCTGGAAGTCCCAGCTGTGCAGAGACGAGCCGAACCCGTGGATCAGCACCACGGCCTCGGCGTCCCGCGGCCCCTGGTCGTCGTAGCGGATGTCCGCGCCCTGCAGCTCGACCACAGCCAGGGGCTCGTCGCGGTAGTCCAGGGCTCCGGACTGGTACTTCAGCGCACACCCCTGGCTGGCCGCCAGCAGGCCCAGGCACAGCACCAGCGAGCAGGGCCGGGGCATCACGGCGCCACCTCCTCGGCGTAGCCCAGCCGCAGCACCTCGGTGGCCACGTCGAAGTCCGCGTCCACCTCGTCGGCCACGCTGCGCAGCCGGCCGACCACTCCCAGGCACTCGCTGACGAACAGGGTCGCCCGCGAGCTGTCCGCGGCGAACAGCCCGGCGATGCTGTTGTACGCCTCCTGGCGGTGGGTCACCCGCACCCGCAGGACGGGCAGGTCGCCCAGGGGGGTCAGCAGCAGGCCCTCGCCGTCCACCTCCACGTCGTACGTGTGCACCAGGCTCACCACGCCGTCCACGCCCAGGTCCTGCGGGTAGACATCGCCGTCCACCTCGCCCTCGGCCGCGGCGTCCTCCGGGGTCCAGGCGTCGCCGTCCGCCAGCGGGAAGGTCAGCATCGGCACGGGCGGGTCGTAGACCAGGTGGTCCCCCTCGTCCTGCGCGGCGATGCCCAGCAACATCAGCGCTTCGGCGTCGGCGTCGAGCCGGTACACGCCCATCATGCCGCTGGAGGCGTCGAGCAACGCGTCGAACGTGTCGGCCCCGTCGCCGAACAGGTCCGCGTACCAGCGGCCTTCGAGAGACGTCGGCGCGATGTCGAGCAGCTCGTCGCGGTCCGGATCGACCCCGGTCAGGTCCCAGGTCAGCGCGCCGTCCACATCCACCCCGGACGGCTCGTCCAGCACCACCTCGGTGCCGCCGCGGTTGGCCGTGTACCACGCGGTGATGCCCACCTCCGGGTCGACCATGAACTCGTCGATGGTGATCAGGCCGTCACCGTCGCCCACGCAGGGCGCGGCGGGCAGGTCGGTCTGTCCCCACTGCACGCGGTCGTCGGGCTCGGGATCCTCGTAGAAGCTGGCACCACAGCCCGCCCCCACGGTGAGCGAGGTCGAGGCGAGCAGCGCCAGTGCGGTCCGGCTCACGCGCCGTCCTCGTCCCGGCCGGCGAGGAAGTCGCTCATCGTGGTCCAAACCGGCCGCGAGCGCGGGTCGATCATGATGCTCACGTGCGCGCCCTCGATTTCCACGTAGCGGCTGTCCTCGCTGCCCACGAGGTCGTTGAGCACGGACGCGGACGCGGACGGCACGATCCAGTCCTTGGTCGCCGCCAGGTTCAGCAGCGGGCAGGTGATCGCGCCCAGATCGACCTTGCGGCCGTTGATCCGGGTCTCGCCGTCGCGGAAGCGATCGTCGTGGAACACCTCCACGACGAACTTCCGCATCACCTCGCCGGGGATGTCCACGTTCTCGTTGGCCCAGCGGTCCACGGGCAGGAACAGGTCCATGACCGCGTCGTTGCCCAGGTTCTCGAGGAACATCTTCCACTTCATGACCTCGTAGTAGGGCTTGATGGCCATGAAGGTGTAGCGGATCAGCTTGGCCGGCATGTGGCCGTAGGCGTCGACGAGCGCATCCACGGGGAACACGTCGCGGTCGGTCCACAGGGCCACCACCCCGCCCTCGGCGGCCGTGATCGGCGTGGTCAGGGTGATCAGCCGGGCGACGGCGGCCGGGTGCTGCGCGGCGTACATCAGGGCCAGGTTGCCGCCGATGCAGTGGCCGAACAGGGAGACCTGCTCGGCGCCGGTACGCTCCCGGATGGCGAGCACGCAGCCGGCGATGCCCGGGTCGATGTAGCTGTCCAGCGTGGTGGTCCGATCCCCGCGCTCGGCCTCGCCCCAGTCGATGAGGTACACGTCCAGGCCCTGGCCCAGCAGGTGCTCGATGAAGCTGAGCCCGGGCAGCAGGTCGAGGATGTAGGGCTTGTTGATCACCGAGTACACGATCAGCACCGGCGGCGCGTCCGCGGGCTCCACCCCCTCGGCGGGCAGGTAGCGGTACAGCTTCAGCCGTCCCTGCTCGTGCACGCACTCGCGCGGGGTCAACCCCACCTTCGTGTCCTCGGGATCGGCGTAGTACTCGCTGCCGTAGCGGGCCTTGACCGCCGCGGCCTGCACCAGCCGGTCCACCACCTTGTGCGCCTCGTCGTCCCCCTGGCCGGTCAGCACCCGCGTCCAGGCCTCGGCCAGCGGCTGCAGGTCCATGCGGAAGGCACCGTCGGGCATGGCCTCGAGGTCGCGCAGGTACTCGGCCCACATGCCCTCGAACAGCCGCCCCAGCCGCGCCGAGTCCACGCCCTCGGCGCGGGTCGCAGCCGCAGCCGGCAGCTGCGACAGCAGCCGCAGCTCCTCCTCCCAGTTGGCCTTGCCCAGCCGGTCGAGCTGGCCGAAGGTCTGGGCGTCCACCCGCGCCTCGCCCGTGTCCGGGGCGTCGGCCAGCAGCTGCTCCAGGAACGACGCCTGCAGCGAGGTCAGCGTGCTCATGCCGTGCTGCCACTGCTCAACCGCCTGCTCCCAGGCCGCCATCGGGTCGTCGGACGGGGTGCCAGCCGCTTTCCCGGCCTGCTCCCAGAACGACTGCACCGCGTCGGTGTAGCCGCGAGCCGCCTCGGCCCACAGGTCGACCAGCTTCCGGCTCGGATCGTCTCCCACGCCTTCGCTCCTCATCGCACCGCCCCGGCCGCGCGCTCGGTCAGCTCACGCTTGAGGATCTTGCCGGACGAGCCCTTGGGCAGCTCGCCGAGGATCGTCAGCGCCTTGGGCACCTTGTAGCGGGCCAGGTGCTGCCGGCA
The DNA here is from genome assembly GCA_964639985.1 of uncultured Rickettsiales bacterium. GTDB lineage: Bacteria > Myxococcota_A > UBA796 > UBA9615 > CAYRNR01 > CAZXHG01. The sequence goes on along the minus strand of CAZXHG010000011.1, from coordinate 49,980 downwards.
GAACGCCAGGATGTCGTCGGGGTCGGGCGCGCCCGAGCCGTTGGTCCGGCCCAGGGCCACGAACGCGTGCCCCACCTCACCCCACCGCTCGTCCGGCTGCGGCACCACCGCAGCCTCGACCACGGCGGGAATCTCGTATAGCACCCTTTCCACCTCCGCGGGATAGATGTTCTCCCCGCCGGAGATGAACATCTCCTTCAGCCGCCCGACCACGAAGTGGTAGCCCTCGGCGTCCCGCCGGAACAGGTCGCCGGTGGCGAACCAGCCGTCCTGCAGGGCCCCGGCCGTGGCCTCGGGATTGCGCCAGTAGCCGGCGCACACCGTGGGCCCGCGCAGCTGCAGCTCGCCCACCTCGTCCGGCCCCACCTCGCGCCCGTCGCCGTCCACCAGCCGCGTATCCAGGTGCAGCGTGGGGAACCCCACCGACCCAGCCTTGCGCACCGCGTCGCGCTCGTGCAGCACGAAGCAGTTGGGCCCCACCTCGGTCAGCCCGTAGCCCTGCTTGAACACCACCCCCCGCGCCTGCCACGTCTCGATCAGCGGCACCGGGCAGGCCGCGCCCCCGCTGATGAAGAACCGCACGGGCGACAGGTCGGCTCCGGCGAAGCGCTCGCTGTCCACCATCATCTGGAACATGGTCGGCACGGCGAACAGCACGGTCACCCCGTGGCGGCTGATGGCGTCCAGCGTCGCGTCCGCGTCGAAGCGGTCGGCCAGCACCACGGTCCCGCCCCGGTGCAGCAGCGGCAGGGTCAGCACGTTCCAGCCGCCGGTGTGGAAGAACGGCGTGTGCGTGATGGTCACGTCGTCGTTGCGGATGTCCCACCCCGCACACGTGTTGATCGCGTTCCAGGTGATCGTGCCGTGGGTCAGCACCGCCCCCTTGGGCCGGCCCGTGGTCCCCGACGTGTACAGCAACATCGCTGGCGTCTCCGCCTCGATGCCGTCGGTGCTCACCGGGAGCGAGGAAGCCCCGGAGATCAGCTCCGCATAACCGACCTCCCCCTCGACCGGATCGAACGCCAGCAGCTCGCCGCCCCACACGCCGTCCAGCCCGGCCACGGTATCGGCCACGTCCGCGCCATACACCAGCAGATCCGGATCGGCGTCGTCCAGCACGAACGCCACCTCGTCCGCCGTCAGCCGCCAGTTGACCGGCACCAGGACCGCCCCCAGCTTCGCAACTGCGAAATAGAGGTCGACCTGTGAAAAACGGTTGGCACCCAGCACGGCCACCCGATCCCCGAACCCCAGGCCGTACAGGTCGCGCAACATGTTCGCCGCCCGATCGGCACGTTCGTTCAACTCGGAATAGGTGACCGATCGCCGACCATCCATGTCGACAAGCGCCACCTTGTCCGGCTCGTAGGTGGCCCAGCGCTGCAGCCAGTTGCCGTGGATCATGGTCCTTCCTCCAGCCTCGTCACGCACACCCTATGTGCGTTCGCACAACAAATCAAGGGAATTTGTTGCGCCGCAACATGGCCCTCCGTACTACGATCGGACCGTGCCCACACCCCCGGACCAGGCCCCGAACATGCCCCGCCTCGACCTGGCCGTGATCGCGGCCGGGCTGGTGCTGATGGCGGTCCTGGCCGTGACCGCCACCTGGGGTTCGAGCGCCACCTCGGACGAGGTCACCCACCTGCCCGCGGGCTACACCTACCTGGCCACCGGCGACTACCGCCTCAACCCGCAGCACCCGCCGCTGATCAAGCTGCTGGCCGGCCTGCCGCTGCTGGGCCTGCAGCCCGAGCTCGACCTGGACGATCCGGGCTGGACCTCCGACCCGGTGGAGGAGTGGGGCTTCGGCCACCGCTTCCTGTACGGCAACGACGCGGACCTGCTGCTGCTGTGGGGCCGGTTGCCGATGGTGCTGCTGGGCCTGGTGCTCGGGATCTACGTCTACCTGTGGTCCCGGTCCCTGTGGGGCACCCGCGGCGCGGCCCTGTCCCTGCTGCTGTATGCCACCTGCCCATTGGTGCTGGGTCATACCGGCCTGGTCACCATGGACGTGGGCCTGGCCCTGTTCTGGACCGCCACCCTGTTCCACCTGCGCGCCTACCTGCGCGGCGGCGCCTACGCGCAGCTGGGCGTGGCCGGCGTGATGCTGGGCGGCACCCTCGCCGCCAAGTTCTCGGGGGTGTTCCTGCTGCCGGTCATGGCCGTGCTGCTGCTGACGTGGGTGCTGCGGCCGTTCGACGGCTCGGGCCGCCGCGGCACCGGGGTCACGCCCGGCCGCCGTTTCGGCAAGACCGTGGCCATCGGCGCAGCCATGGTCGCCACTGGCGCGCTGGTGGCCTGGGCCTGCTACGGCTTCCCCCTGGACGCGGGCTTCTACCTCGACGGCCTGCTGCGGGTGAACGCGGATCACGCGGACGACTACCACTTCTACGCCTTCGGCCGCTTCGAACAGGGGGGGGTCTGGTGGTACTTCCCCGCGGCCTTCCTGGCCAAGACCCGGCTGGCCGTGCTGGTGCTGCTGGGTGCGGCCTGCGGGCTGGCCCTGTTCGGTCACAGGCGCACCGACGACGACATGGAGGAGCTGTGGCTGGTGCTGCCACCGCTGCTGTTCGCGGTGGTGACCGCGACCCTGGCCGCGAACATCGGCGCGCGCTACCTGTTGCCGTGCTACCCGCTGCTGTTCGTGTTCGTGGGCCGCGTGGCGCCGGCGCTGTGGACGAACAACGTGATGAAGATCGTGCTGGGCCTGCTGGTGGCCCGGGCCGTGCTGTCCACCGCCGTGGTGCACCCCCACCAGATGTCGTACTTCAGCGACCTGGTCGGTGGATCGGCCAACGGCCACGCCGTGCTCGACGACTCGAACATCGACTGGGGTCAGGACCTGCGGCGGCTGAAGGCCGAGCTCGACCGCCGCGGCATCGGGCGCGTGCACCTGCGCTACGCGTGGGTCGTGAGCGCGGATCCCGCGTACTACGGCATCGACCACGAGCCCCTGACCGACGGGTCGTGGGCCGCGGCCGAGCCGGCGCCGGGCTGGTACGCGCTGAGCACCCAGGAGCTCATCCGCGGCAGGCTGTACGAGCAACAGCACGGCGTACCCACCGACTGGCTGGCCCGCCACGAGGTCGCAGGCCGGGTCGGCTGGTCTTTCCACCTGTTCCATTTCGAGTAGACTGCGCGGCCATGAGCCGCACCTTCTTCGCCACCTGCGCCCTCGGGCTGGAGGACGTCGTCGCCGCCGAGCTGCAGGCCCTGGGCGTGCAGCACCTGCGCACGCTGCGCGGACGGGTGCAGTTCCACGGCCCGCTGGCCACGGGGTACGCGGCCTGCCTGTGGCTACGCGCGGCGAGCCGCGTGCAGGAGCAGCTGTTCCGCAACCGCCCGGCCGCCAGCCGCGAGCAGCTGTACGACGCGGTGCGCGGCTTCGACTGGGATCCGGTGATCGAACCGGACTGCACCCTGGCCGTGACCGCGGCCGTGAACGACAGCCGCGCCAGCGACTCGCGCTTTGTCTCGCTGGTGGTCAAGGACGGCATCGTCGACCGCCTGCGGGCGAAGCACGGACGCAGGCCCGACGTGGACACGGCCGACCCGGACGTGCCCCTGCGCGTGATCGTGCGCGACGACCGCGCCACGATGCTGCGCAACCTCAGCGGCGACAGCCTGCACCGCCGGGGCTGGCGGCCGGTGCAGGTCAAGAGCCCGCTCAACGAGGCCGTGGCCGCCGGGCTGCTGCTGCTCACGGGCTGGGCCGGTGAGGGCTCGCTGCACGACCCCATGTGCGGATCGGGCACCTTCCTGGTCGAGGCGGCCCACCTGGTCCAGGACCGGGCGCCGGGGCTGCGGCGGCGGTTCGCTTTCCAGCGCTGGCCCGACTTCGAGGCGGGGCCGTGGCGGGCGCTGCTCGACGAGGCCGAGCAGCGGTACGCGGACGGGCGAGAACGCGATTTCCACATCACCGGAGCGGACCACCACGCCGGCGCGCTGGGCATCGCCCGCAAGAGCCTGACGGCCGCGGGCGTGCGCGACCGCATCGACCTGCAGCACACGGACCTCGCCCACAACACCCGGCCGTCCCCCCCCGACCACGTGGTCTGCAACCCGCCGTGGGGGAGGCGGCTGGACGAGGACACACAGCAGCAGGCCTGGACCGACCTGGGACGGTTCCTCAAGGACCAGTGCGCCGGGGCCACGGCCCACCTGCTGTCCGGCGACTCCGCGATCACCCGACCGCTGCGGCTCAAGGCAGCCCGCCGCCACCCCGTGCAGATCGGTCCGGTGGACGCCCGCTGGATCCGCTACGAGCTGCGAGAGGACAGGTAGGACGACGATGGGCGTGAAGGTGGTCGTCGCGGGCTGGGGCCAGGTGGTCCAGCGCAAGGAGCACACCGGCGAACGCCGCGGGCCCGTGGGCCTGATGGAGACCGCGGCGCGGCGCGCGGCCGAGACCACCCGCGACCCGGATATCCTGCGGCAGGTCGACGCCATCCTCGTGGTGCGGCCCATGAGCGCGCACGTGGGCGACGGCGAGGCCCGGCTGACCGAACGGCTGGGCGCCCGCCCACGCCTGCTCGAGGTCTCCCGCATCGGCGGCAACTCGCCCCAGACCCTGGTCAGCCGCGCCGCAGGCCTGATCGCGCGCGGCGAGCTCGACCGCGTGCTCGTGGTCGGGGCCGAGGCCTACTACCGCAACCGGCTGCAGGGCCTGCCCGGCGACCAGGCGCTGTTCGCGGGTGTGAAGGACGACTACGACGGCGACGACCTGCGCGGCTCCACGGACCTGGAGCGGGAGCACGGGATCGTGGCGCCGATCCACGGGTTCCCCCTGTTCGAGGTCGCCCTGTGGGCGGCGTCGGGCATGGAACTGGACGCGTGGCGTCGGCAGGTGGGCGAGATGTGGGCGCGCTTCAGCGAGGTCGCGGCCCGCAATCCCTACGCCTGGACCCCGCAGGCTCGGACCGTCGAGGAGATCATCACGCCCACGCCGGACAACCGCCGTATCTCCTTCCCCTACACCAAGTACATGAACTCCCTGGTCACCGTGGACCAGGGCGCGGCCGTGCTGCTGGCCCGCGCGGACCTGGCCCCGGCGCGCAAGGGCCTGCGACCGGTGTACTTCCGCGGCGGCGCCTGCACCGAGGACCGTCAGCGGTTCCTGGTGCACAAGCGGGACTTCACCCGCAACGCGGCCCTGGGCGCGGCCGCCTCCCGCGCCATGGCGCGCGCCGGCATCACGGTCGACGAGATGCAGGCCTTCGACCTGTACAGCTGCTTCCCCTGCGCCGTGACCATGGCCTGCCACGAGCTGGGCCTGGCCCACGACGACCCCCGCCCCCTGACCCTCACCGGCGGTCTCGGCTTCTTCGGCGGCCCGGGCAACGACTACAACCTGCACGGCATCGCCACCCTGGCCGAGCGCATCGCCCACGGCGACCTGGACAACGGCCTGGTCACCGCCCTGAGCTGGTTCCTGCACAAGCACGCCGCCGGCGTGTACGCCTGCGAGCCCGGGGACGGGGAGCTGGCCCGGTTCGACCCGCAGGACGCCGCCGCCCCCCTCGTGGGCGATCCCCCGGTCGAGGTCGTCGACACCCCCGACGCCGACGGCACCATCGAGACCTACACCGCCCTGTACGACCGCACCGGCCAGCCCACGCGCGTGGTGATGTACGCGCGCCGCGAGGACGGGCGACGGTTCGTGACCAGCAGGACCGCCGACGGCTTCACCGACACGCGAACCGCCTGCCTGGTCGGAAGACGGGTGAAGAGAAGGCACGCTCGCAGTTGACCGACTCGTTCGGAGCACGCTCGCACCTGGATTCCAACCTGTCATAGAATCCAGCCCAACCCACACCAGGACTCGCCCGGGGAGGAACCCATGACCCACCTCAAGACCGCGCTGATCATCACCGCCATCGCCCTACCCCTCGCCCTGTGGGCCTGCGCCGGAGGCGGCGGAGACGACGACGACGGCAGCTTCGCCAGCTGCTTCTACTCCTGCCAGGGCACGTACGGCGAGAACCGCGCCTGCACCACCGAGGCGGACGCGCTCGACGACTGCGAGACCTGGGCCCAGGACTCCTGCGCCGGTGATCCGGTACTGGAATGGGAACTGGTCGACGAGTGCGGCTGCGGCGACGACTGCGCGCCGGCGTGGTACGCCGACTCCGGTGACGACGACACCGGCGGCGACGACGACACCGGCGGCGACGACGACACCAGCTGGTAGCCTGTCCGCCCCCGCCGACACCCGCCCTCGATAGCCTGTCCGCTATTCCGGACACCCCTGTTCCCCGGAACGACTGACGTCGCCCCATCTGCATTCCTGGCACACCCCGTGCACAGGACCTCCAGTGCGCCTGTAGCGATGGCCCGGACGGGCCGGAGGAAACGACGATGGGTACCGACGGCATCATCAGCAAGACCCGCAGCCTGTCCCGCAAGGACCGCCCGCGCGGCAAGGTCCTGCGCATCGGCATCATCCAGGGACCGCGGATCGTGGAGGAGCGGCTGATCCGCAGCGGCCGTAGCGTGACCGTGGGCGAGGCCGCGGACAACATGTTCGTGCTGCCCGCCTCGCACCTGCCCGATCACCACCGGCTGTTCGTGGCCCGCGCCGACGGCTACCACCTGGCCTTCGACCGCAAGATGCAGGGCAAGGTGTTCATCGACGGCACCGTGCAGACCCTGGAGCGGCTGGCCGGCGCCACGCCCCAGCGCCGCGGCGTGCACCACCTCAAGCTCGCTGACGGCAACCGCGGCAAGGTGCGCATCGGCGGCACCACGGTGCTGTTCCAGTTCGTGCCCGCGCCCCCGGAGCCCCGGCGGGTGGCGGTCAGCTTCAGCCCCATGAACATGGCCGAGGTGGACTGGGTGTTCTGGTCGTTCGTGGTGCTGTCCACGGTGCTCAACATCGCGGGCTACACCTACCTGCAGTCGCGGCCCGCGCCACCGCCCCACCTGGGTCTGGACGACATCCCGGAGCGGTTCGCCGAGATCTGGCTGCCCGAGGAGGTGGTCGACGAGATGCTGCAGATCGACCCGGACGCCGAGGACCCCATCGACGAGCCGACCCTGGACATCCCCACGCCCACGGACGACCCGGCCACGGCCGAGGCGGACGATCCGGGCGAGCCGGGCCCGGGCGAGGACGACGCGCTGGCCGACGGCGGCGAGCAGCTGTCGGCCGAGGAGCTGCGCGCGCAGCGCATGGAGCAGCTGCGCAGCATGGGCCTGGCCGCAGCCCTGATCCCGACCAACTCGGACAACAACAACGGCACGGCCACCCTGGACCTGATGGCCGACTCGGGAACGCTCGAGGCCAACCTCGACGAGGCCATCGGCCGCTCCAATGGCTTCCGCAACGCCACGGTGGCGGACGCTCGCGAGTCGACCCGCCACACCGGCGGCGGGGACGGCACGGCCGGCACCATCGGCGAGCACGGGGGTTTCGGCGCGGGCGAGACGGGCACCACCGACCGCGACCAGGCCGCGGTGACCGCGATCATCGAGCCCGAGGACCCGTTCGTGGACCCGGGCGTGGACCACGGCTCGGTCGCCGCTGTGCTGTCCCGCCACGCCGGCGAGGTGCAGCACATCTACGAGCGCCACCTCAAGGACGAGCCCGAGCTCGCGGGCAAGGTGGAGCTGACGGTGCTGGTGGGCGTGGACGGCAAGGTGATCGAGGTGACCACGTCGGCCAACTCCACGGGCAACCGCGACCTGGGCCTGGACCTGTGCCGCCGGGTCAAACGCTGGAGCTTCCCGGCCACGGGCGAGGAGTACGAGGCCGTGTTCCCGATCAACCTGTTCCCCGGCTGATCCCGCGGGTCGCCGCGATTGACCGCCCGCACCCCACCTCCCTACGATCGCCGTGTGAGGCGATCGCTCCATCCCACACTGCTGCTGCTGTCGTTGCTCCTCGGCGGCCACGCCGCGGCCCAGGTCGAGATCCCGGAGGTCGATCCGGATCTGCTGGACCGCGTGAGCCAGCTGTCGCCGTGCTGGGCCGAGGACTCGTTCTCCCACGAGGCCTGGCTGACGGTGACCACGCTGGCGCTGGACGAGTTCGGTGCGGACTGCCGCGAACGGTTGCCCGAGACCGACCACCCCCTGTGCGACGTGGCCGTGGCCGAGGTGATCGGCGTGGGCGTGGACCATGGCCACGGCTGCCTGTTCGACCGGGCCGGCAACCTGGCCACGGCCCACTACGTGCTGGGCACGCGGCTGCTCGACGAGGGGGACTACCGCCAGGGTGAGCTCGAGCTGTTCGTCGCCCAGCAGGCCCTGCCCGCGGACGCGGCCGTGCTGCGCGCGTGGACCGACGCCATCGGCCAGCAGCTGCGCTCGCTGGCGCTGCAACGGCCGCTGACCGACGAGTACGCGCTGGACGTGCAGACCCTGACCACGGCCGCGCTTCGGTTCTACCCCGACGACTGGGAGCTGAGCCGGCGCCGCGCCTGGGCCCGCCAGGCCGCCCATCCGGACCGGGTGGAGGGGGAGTTCGCCCGCTGCCAGCAGGCCGTGCAGGACCACCGCTGGGAGGCGGCCGATGCCGCGTGTGCGACCGTGCTGGCCCTGGAGCCGTGGCACCCCCAGGCCCAGGAGATGCAGACCTACATCGCCGTGCAGCAGGACCGGGAGGCGCGCGTTGGCGCGCTGGGTCGCTGGGTGCTCGGCGCCCTGGCGCTGGCCGTGGGGCTGGCGCTGGTGGTGCTGCTGCAGGGCGACCTGTTCCTGGCGCTGGGCAAGTCCCAGCTCGCGCGCGCCGCATTCACCTATCTGGCCACGATCATGCCGGCGTGGAAGCGACCCTTCCTGCAGATGGCGCGCATCCACAAGCGAGAGGCCAACGCGCACGAGGAGCGGGCCGTGCTGGAGCAGGCCCGCTCCCAGTGGCCGCGGGAGCCCGAGGTGCTGCAGCGGCTGTTCGAGTACTACTCCCGCGTGGGGGACATGCAGGGGGTGCGGGACATCCTGCTGCAGCTCGACGCCGTGCGGAACCTGTCGCCGGACCAGCTCGTCAGCCTGCTGGAGGCCCAGCAGACCCTGGGCCTGGTCGAGGAGGACCTCTACACCACCCTGGCCCGCTCGGTGGGCTCCGATCCCGACACGCCGCTGCTGCCCCTGCTGGCGCTGGGCCACGCCCAGCGGGCGCGGGCGGACGACGAGGCGCGATCCGTGTACGAACGCACGCTGGCGCTGCCCGACCCCCGCCTGCGCTTCATGGTCCAGCTCGCCCGCATGGAGCTCGCCGCGGGCAACGCGGGCAAGGCCATCGAGTTCGCCGAGCAGGCCGTGGCCGAGCACCCCACGGCCGAGGCCGTGGATTGCCTGACCGACGCGCTGCTGGAGACCGACCTCGAGGAGCACATCATCTGGGCCTCGCCCCCGTCTGGCGGGATCCTGTTCCTCTACCCGGCCCTGCTCAAGGTGGCCGAGCAGCGGCCGGATCTCGCCCCGATGATCGCCGACCGGCTCAAGGAGTTCTACGAAGAGACCGACGAGCCACAGGTGGGGGTGATCACCTCGGCCGTGGTGGACATGCTCGAGGACCGTGACTGCCGCGAGCAGCTGCTGGCCTCGGCCGACGCGGTGGACGAGTCCGTACCCTACCTCAAGGCCGTGGAGGCCGCGTTCGAGGAGTACGCGCGGCGCAACCCGGCCGACGGCTTCCTGTGGCTGGCGCTGACCGGGATCCACCGCAAGCTGGGCCGGCATACCCTGGCCCTGACCGCGCTGGAGCGGGCCAGCCACATCCCGGACACCCGTTCGTTCGCCAGCCGCTACGCCGCGTCCCTGGTGCAGGACCTCGACACCGTGGGCGTGGTCGAGCTGCTGGCCGCCTCCCTGGGTCTGCAGGCCCGGCCGCTGCAGCAGACCCGCGACGGCCTGGTCGAGCTGATCTTCGTGCACCCCGCCGCACCCCTGAGCGGGTGGTGGAAGGAGCTGGATCACGCGCGCGTGCGGGTCTACCTCAACCGCGCGCCGTCCCCGGAGGACGTGCTGGACTTCCGTCGCTCCATGGAGGACCGGGACGGCACGGCCCGGGGGCTGGCCGTCCTGGTCAGCGCGGCCCGGCCCAGCGCGGGCACCACCGAGCTGATCATGACCTCCATGATCGAGCAGCCGCGGCTGCACATGCTGCCCCTGGACGAGCGCACCCTGCGCGACGCGGTCGCCGACTTCCGCACCCGCGCCATGCTCACCCAGCTGCGGTCCCAGTGGCTGCTCGGCGAGGACCTGTTCGACAAGAAGGACCCGGTGCTGGACGCTGCCGAGTTCTTCGGCCGCGGCCAGGTGCTGCGCACCCTGGTGCGCAAGGTGCACCGGGGCGAGGTGTTCGGCGTGTTCGGCATCCGCAAGATGGGCAAGACCTCGCTGGCCCACCGGCTACGCACCCACCTGTCGGACTCGGTGGTGGCCATGGTCGACCTGCAGGAGGTGGCGTCGTCGTCCTGCCTCTCCCTTGCCCAGCTGCTGTGCGACCGCGCCCTGGAGGACTGGGCCGCCAAGTTCCCGCACGTGGAGGGCCCGGAGCTGACGCCGCTGCCGGACGATCCGGCCGGGGCCATGGTCGCGTTCGAAGGCAACCTGCGCACCCTGCGCGCGGCCATCCTGGAGACGTCCTCCATCACCACGTTGTTCTTCCTGATCGACGAGATCGAGCACCTGATCCCCCACGAACTCGACGGCGGCAACTTCCACGACGGCTTCACCCACTACGACACGTTCTTCCGCCTGCTGCGCGGCCTGCACCAGACCGACTTCCGCGACGTGTTCGGCTTCGCCGTGGTCGGCGCGGACGCCCGGCTGTGCCTGCAGGGCCGCTGGGGCGGCCGCGACAACCCCATCTTCCAGTACCTGTCCGAGCTGTTCGTGGGCCCGCTGAGCACGTCCGAGACCGCGGAGATGGTGACCAACCTCGGCGCGGGCATGGGCCTGGGCTTCACCGACGACGCGCTGGTCACCCTGTACGACCTCAGCGGCGGACACCCCATGGTCTGCCGCCAGCTGTGCTCGGAGACGGCCAAGGTCGCCGGTGACCAGCGGCCGGTGACGATCAACGCCCAGACGGTGCGGGTGGCCGCGGAGAGCTACCTGACCCTGAAGAAGGGGTACTTCGGCGAGATCCTCAGCTTCTACCTCAACTCCTTCCAGCGCGGGATCCTCGACGCGGTGGCCGCGGACGAGGACGGCGCCATCACCCGCACCGAACTGCAGCAGCGCACGTCGCGGCTGTTCGACGATCCCGACCGCTTCGACCGCGAGCTGCAGAACCTCGAGCAGTTCTCCCTGCTGGATCGCCGCGGCGACCAGTACCGGTTCACCATGAGGCTGCTGCGCACGTACATCCGGGTGCGGCGACTGGACATCGAGGCATGAACGGCGAGACCCCCTACCGCTTCGACCAGCCCGAGGACCGCCCGGCGCTGTTCGTCGGCCGCCACGACCAGGTCGCCGAGATCGCGGGCCGCGCGCGCCGCGGCGAGTCCTTTGCCGTGCTCGGCGGGACCCGCATCGGCAAGACCTCCCTGCTGATGCGCGTGGCCCACGAGCTGCGGCGTCAGCCCGAGACCGCCGCCGGGCTGCGGGTGGTGCCCGTGCTGCTCAGCGCCCAGCAGTTCGGCCGCCTGGCCCGCTCGGCCGTGTTCGCGGCCATCCTGTCGGAGCTGCGCACCTCCGGCTCGCTGCACGCCGAGGCACGGGACCTGCTCGGCGTGGCCATCCGGGACCTGCGCGGCGGGGAGGTGGCCGAGCACTTCGCGTTCGAGCACTTCGTGGACACGCTGCGGGAGGTGATGGACCTCGACGACACGGTGCAGCTGTTCGTCATGCTCGATGAGATCGACGAGCTGCGGCAGCACGAGTGGTCCAAGGACTTCTTCACCAACACCCGCTTCCTGATCAGCCAGAGCGCGCTGCGTCAACGGTTCAACGTGATCATCGCCGGCACACTGTCCAGCGTGGACCTGTGGAGCACGGCCGGATCGCCGTTCTACAACGTGGTCACCATCGTGGAGATGGCGCTGATCGACGACGACGCGGTCAGGGAGCTGGTGCGCGCCGGATTCGACCAGGACCTCCCGGCCGACACCGAACGCGAGCTGCTCATCGAGGTCGGCGGCCACCCCTACCTGGCCCAGTACCTGCTGGGCAGGCTCTGGGAGGACGGCGGGGACCTCGACGCGCTGGAGCGCGCCCGCCAGCGCTTCCTCAAGGAGCGACGCGGCGACTTCCAGCGGTGGTGGGGGTCGTGCGGCGACGAGGCACGCCAGCTCTACGGGCCGATCGCCCACGCCCGCGAGCCGTTCAAGAAGTTCACGGCCATCGAGATCTACGGCGGCGACGTCGACCGGGTGGAGGACGCCCTCGACCAGCTGCTGGTCAACGGCCTGATCCGCGAGGTGGGCACCAACCGCTTCGTGGCCGGCTCCCGGATGTTCTCCCGCTGGGCCCTGGAGCGGCTGGGCAGCGAACCCGCCGGCGGACCGGCCAGCATCTCCCTGGACGATTCCCTGATCAGCATGGAGCGGGACGCCGCCCCCCTCCCCACCCGCCTCGCCGACCTCCTGGCCATCTGGGACGGCCGACCCGCCAACATGGCCCGCCTCAACCCGGGCTTCTACCGCCGCATCGCCGATGCCCTGCTCGCCGCAGGCGAACCCTGGCTCGCCTCCGAGGTCCTGACCGAAGCCCTCGGCCGCTGGCCCCAGGCCTCCTACCGCTTCGCCCCCCAGCTCGCCACCGCCCTGCGAGCCGGAGGCGCCCCCGGCCGCGCCCGCGCCCTGCTGCACCAGCGGCGACTGTCCGGATTCGACGACGAGGTCACGGACGAAGGTGCGAACGAAGGTGCTGCGAACGAAGGTGCGAACGAAGGTGCCACCCGTTTTCCGGACCCGACTCCTGCCCCACCCGTAGCCCTGTTCGTGGCGCCGGTGCGGCACGCCCACGATCCGACCTCGTCCATGACCGAGGAGATCGCGCTGGCCAACCATCTCTCCCGCGAGCTCGACCGCACGGGCGCACGCTACGGCTACACCTCGGCCGCAGCCGGCGCGGAGCTGATGTTCGCCGAGGCCATGGCCGCCCGCGGTGGTGACCTGCACCTCGTCCTACCCTGCCCGGTGGAGGAGTTCCGGCGCGAGCGCGTGGCCACGGCGCCGGGCTGGGGCCAGCGCTTCGACAAGGTCCTGGAACAGGCCGCCACCGTGGAGGTGATGGGCCGCCGCCAGGCCCTGCAGAACCGCGCGGCCGTGGACTACGCCCGACGGGTCGCTCTCGGGCTGGCCACCTTCCGCGCCCGCCACCTCGGCTCGTCCGTGGTGCCGATCGCCGCGTCCGGCGGCGGACCGGGCGAGGACGGCGTCGCCGCCACGATCGCCCTGTGGCAGCAGCGCCAGCTCGAACCCACGGTGCTGCCGTTGCCCCACGCAGCGGCCGACGAGCCGGAAACGGACGACGGCGCGGACCACCGCATCGTGGCCCTGTTGTTCGCGGACACGGCCCGCTTCAGCCAGCTGGACGACGTGCAGCTCCGCCGCTTCGCCGAGCACCACCTGGGCCAGATCGCCGCCCTCGTCGACCGCTCGGCCCACGCGCCGGTGGTGCGCAACACCTGGGGCGACGGCCTGTACATGGTCTTCCTCTCCGTCCGCGACGCAGGCCTCTTCGCCCTGGAACTGTCCGAGCTGTTCCGCGCCACGGACTGGGAGCAGGCCGGCATGCCCCCCGATCTCCGCACCCGCGTCGGCCTGCACGCCGGCCCCACCCACGCCCTCACCGACCCGGTCACCGGCCAGTTCACCTTCATGGGCGCCCACGTCAGCCGCGCCGCCCGCATCGAGCAGATCACCCCGGCCGGCACCGTCTACGCCTCCCGCGCCTTCACCGCCCTGGCCGCGGCCGAGGGCGTCGACGACTTCACCTGCGAATACGCCGGCACCCAGCCCCTCCCCAAGGGCTACGGCACCTTCCCCGTCTTCCACGTGGTGCGGGGCGTCAGCTCCGCTGGAGGCCGTGAGCGTTGATCAGGTCGTACAGGTAGGAGCGGGCCAGGCCGAGGCGCCGCGCGGTCTCGGATACGTTCCAGCCGGTGTCGGCCAGGGCGTCGGCGATCAGCGTGCGCTGGAAGCGGCGGGTGGCCTCCTGGAAGGTGAGGTCGCCGGGAAGCTCGTCCGCTTCGGGTGCGGCGCGGTCCGGGAACACGTGCGCCGGCTCGATGGTGGGTGAGGCGTCGCCCGCGGCCATGACCGCGGCGCGCTCGAGGGTGTTGACCAGCTCGCGCACGTTGCCCGGCCACTCCGCGGACGTCATGGCCACGGCCGCGGCCGGGCTGAGGCGCAGGCGGGGTAGCCGGTACTTGCGCACCGCGCGCTCCAGCAGGAAGTCGGCCAGCAGCGGCACGTCCTCGGGGTGCTCGGCCAGACCGGGCATGCGCAGCGGCACCACGTTGAGACGGAAATACAAATCCTCGCGGAAGTGCTTCTCGGCCACCGCCTCGTCGAGATCGCGATTGGTGGCCGCCACGATGCGGATGTCGGCCACCTCGGGTCGGGACGAGCCGAGGCGATAGTACTCGCGGGACTGCAGCAGCTGCAGGATCTTGGACTGGGACTGCAGCGGCAGCTCCGCGATCTCGTCGAGGAACAGGGTGCCCCCCTCGGCTGCGCTGACCTTGCCCTCCATCTTCCTGGTGATCCCGGAGGCGGCCCCGGGCATGGCCCCGAACAGCTCGCTCTCCACCAGGGTGTCGGGGATGGCGGCGCAGTTGATCTCCACCAGCGGCCCGGACGCACGCGGGCTGTTGCGGTGGATGGCGCGCGCGATCTCCGACTTGCCCGTGCCGGTGGGGCCGGTGATCAGCACACCCATGTCCAGGGGTGCGACCAGGGCCACGGTGCGCAGCACGTCCGCGATGGGCTGGCTGGCGCCGACGAAGCCGTCGATGTCGAGCTTGTCCCGCCAGGGCCGGGTGGGATCGGCCTGGTCCAGGGCGTGCTGCTTGAGCAGCAGGCGGTCCACCTGGGGCGCGAGATGACGAGCGACGAGCTCGGCGTAGTGCTTGTCCTGCTTGTCGAACGGACCGATCTTGGCGCGCTCCTGCAGGTACAGCACGCCCATCGGAGCCTCGCCGTCCCCACCGCCGATGGGCGCGCACAACACGGCCATGATCTTGTTGAACTGCACCGACGCCTGCTCGGCGAAGCGCGGATCGTTCAGGGCCGAGGCCGTGGACACGGTCTCGCCCGAGGCCATGGCGCGGGCGATGATGCCGTGGGAGATGGCCTCGCGGATCCCCTCGACTTCGTCCTCGGTGCAGCCGAAGGCCAGGGACCAGCGCGGGGGGCCGTCCTCCTCGGTGTACAGCTCCAGGTAGCCCTTGCGCGCGCCCGTCAGCTCCAGGACGAGGTCCAGGGAGCTGCGCAGGAACCCGTGCAGATCCTCCTGGCCGCTGAGCTGCAGCAGCCGCAGGAACAGGTCCCGCTCGGTGCGGATGCGTTCGATGTCTTCGTGTGGGGTCGAGTTCATCAGGTGCCCAGTCTACCCGTGTTGTGTCGGGTCCGTCGCTACGCTCCTTGACCCGACCTACTGGTTCCAGTCGTCCGGGTACGAGCAGGCGAGGCGGAATCCCAGGGAATCGTCCGCGCGGAAGGTGGGCGCGAACCAGGCGCGGTAGGCCGCGCGCAGTCCGACCGGGTTGACGCACCACGTGCCACCGCGGCCCACGTGAGGGACGCCGTCGGGCGGGTCACCGGCCGGGAACCAGCCGCCGTCCACCACCTCGGGGCCATCCGGGCGGAACGCGTCCAGGCACCAGTCGCGCACGTTGCCGGCCATGCCGCGCACGCCGTAGGGGCTGCAGTCCACCGGGAAATCCCCGACCGCGGCCATGCCCGGGTGGGTGGGGTGGCTGTCGCGCATGCAGCACCAGCCCGGGTCCAGGTGGTCGCCCCAGGGGAAGAACCTGCCGTCCACGCCGCGGGCGGCCTTCTCCCACTCGAGCTCACCAGGCAGCCGCCAGCCGCGGAAGCTGTTCAGGATCAGCCAGCGCGCGTACTCGGCGGCCGCCCGCCACGACACGCAGACCACGGGCCGGTCCGGCGTGACCGGCAGGGCAGCGACGCCTCCATCCAGCGTGAAGCATCCGTCAGGAGACCGACCGTACAGCAGCTCCCCCTCTCCGCTGCCCGGGGAGCTGCCCAGCCTGGGGGCCAGCGACAGGGCCTCTCCCTCCCGACCCTGGCCGACCAGGTCGTCGAGGAAGGCGACGAACTCGGCGTGAGTCACCGGATCGCGCCGGATGACGAAGGCGTCGAGCCAGATCCGCCGTGCGGGGAGGCTGCCCGGGGCGTGGGGGTCGCCGCCGCTGCCGAACCACCCGGCCGGCACGTAGCAGTCGCCGTCCTCCAGCTCCCCCTCCGCGGGCAGCAGGACCGGCCAGGGTCCGTCATCGCCCGGCTGCCGGCCGTGCCAGTGCTCCCCCCGACGCACGTGCACCGGGTAGGTCACCTCCGCACACCCCTCGGCCCGCAGACGGACCACGTAGCTGCCCATGGGCAGGGGGACCTCCACCAGGGGGGTGGTGCCCAGATCGCGTACCCGGCGCAGGACCTGCCGCCGTCCCTCCCGCTGCACCTCGAACAGCTCGGCGCGCGCCCCGGGTGGGGCCGTGACCAGCGTCAGGGCACCATCCCCCTGCAGGTAGCGCACGAACCGCCCGGGTCGATCGTGGTGCCGCAGCCGCACGGCAAAACGCTCCGCGGCCAGCAGGTCACGCGACTCCTCGGCCGCCTGGTGCTTCTGCCTGAAGTGCTCTGCGAGCATCTCGTGAGCCTCGGACAGGTCCTCCACCAGGGCCAGCGCGGCGCGCAGGTCCTCGGTGAGTTCCGCCTCGAGCCGCGCGGCCCAGCGTTCGGACGAGGCCGCACCCGCCTCGAGGTCCCAGGCCTCGGCCTTGTCCTCCACCGGCGCCTGCGCCGGCAGGGCCGCCAGCAGGGTTGCGGCCAGCTCGCGCCGCTGGCTCGCCTCACCGCGCACCTCGGCCAGCTCGTCCCGCGCCCTGCGGGCGCCCGCGACCAGCTCCTCGGCCTGCTGCAGCTGGCGGGTCCCCTCGAGCCAGTCCCCCACGTCGTCGCCGAGCGCCGCGACCCCCTCGAGCCGATCGTCCGCCTCCCGGCGCATGGCCGCCTCGACCACGTCGGCCAGCACATCCGGCAGAGCGGGCCTCTCCCGCTCACCGGCGGCCAGCCGTACGGGCGCTGGCGCCGTGGAGGCGACCCGCTGCAGCAACGATCCCTGCGTCACCTCTCGACCGTACGGCGGCTCGCCGACCAGCAGCTCGTACAGCAGCGCACCGAGCGCGTACACGTCTGCGGACTGCTCCAGCTCCGGGCTCCACAGCCGCTCCGGGGCCATGTAGGCCAGCGTCCCCCCGATTCGCGGTTCGGTCTCGGGGAGCTCGGCCAGGTCCAGCAGCGAGGCGGCCGCGGGTTCGGGCCCGGGGGCTCCCCGGTCGTACCGCACGACGCGCGCCAGACCCCAGTCCAGCACGAACACCTCGCCGTGGGGCCCGAGCATCAGGTTGTCGGGCTTGAGGTCCCCGTGCACCACCCCGTGGGCATGCGCGTAGGCCACCGCGTCACACGCACGGCGGAAGGACTCGACCAGGCCGCGAAACGTGAGGCCGTCGGGAGCGGGCCGCCACGTGCGGTCCTGCACCGCGTCGTGCACCTCGGCGATGGCTTCGGTCAGGGTGCGGCCGTGCACCTCGGGCATGGTGTAGTACAGCCGACCGTCGTCCAGCCGGCCCACGTCGTGCACCGGGATGATCGCCGGGTGCTGCAGCCACGCGGTCATGCGCGCCTCCTCGGCGAAGCGCGCGTGCAGCGCCGGATCGTCCACCAGCTCGGCGCGCACGATCTTCATCGCCAGCACCCGGCCCAGCGCGCGCTCCCGCACCCGCCGCACCTCGCCCATGCCGCCGCCGCCGATCGGTCCCAGGTCCTCGTAACGATCCATGGCTGCCTCGATCTCCATTGTCCTCCACGCGCGGAGGTAACGAAACCGGCGCCGGCATGCGCGGGTTTCGATACTCTTGCACTCACGCAGGAGGGACGCATGTCCGACCACCAGGATCACGCGCTGTGGGCAGCCGTGCCCGTGGGCGTGGTGATGTACGACACCTCGGGTTGCTGCTCGTTCGTCAACGCCCGGGCGTTGCGCCTGCTCGACACGTCACACGAGCAGCTGGACCTGGAGAACCTTTGGGGCAGCGAGCGATGGGGTGGAACCCCGGTTGTGGCAGCCGCTCGCAAGGCGCTCGACGACGGCCAGGTCCGGGACCGGACCGCGCTGATCCGCATGGACGGTGGCGGCAAGCGGATGCTCGACTGCCGCATCGCCCCTGTCGAGGAGGGGAGCCACGCTTCGCTCGCGCTGTTCCTCGCCGAGCCGTCGGTGGGCGAGGCGGCCGGCGAGATCGCTTCGGTGTCCATGTCGGACGACACCCTGACCGGGCTGGCCATCGGCCCCTGGCAGCAACGCATCGTGGACGAACTCGGCTTCGGCATCGCCGTGCTCGGCCGCGACCTCGACATCCTCGCGCTGAATCGACAGCTGCGGGACCGCCATCCGGACGTGAAGATCGGCGTTCGGGCCCACTGCTACACGGCGTTCCACGACCCTCCACGCGCCGAGCCCTGTGACCGCTGCCCCGTGCTGGCCACGCTCGAGGACGGCCAGATCCACGAGACCGAGCGCACCGAGGTCATCGACGGCGAACCGCGGATCCTGCGCACGGTGGCGTCCCCGATCCTGGACGAGGCTGGCGACGTGGTGGCGGCCGTGGAGATGTCCGAGGACATCACCACCCGCAAGCGGGCCATGGAGGCGGCCAGCCGAGCCGCAGCCGACGTGCTGCAGCGGGAGACGGCCAAGCTCCAGGCCATGATCACGGGCATGGAGGAGGGCATCGTCTTCGCGGACGGCAACGACCTGATCATCGAGGTCAACCGCTACTTCCTGGAGCTGATGGACCTGCCCCGCCACAAGCTCGTCGGCCACACGCTGTGGGACTTCCACGACGGCGACGCGAGCAACCAGCTGTACAGCCTGCTGTACCGTTTCCGCTCCGACGTGGGCTCCGAACCGGTGGTGATCGAGCGGGAGATCGGGGGCAAGCACATGATCCTCCGGGTGCAGCCCATCTACCGCAACGACACCTATGACGGCGTGCTGCTCAACGTCGTCGACGTGACCGCGCTGGTCCAGGCCCGGAGGGAGGCCGAGGAGCTCAGCCGCGGCATGGCCGAGGCCCTCCAGACACAGAAGCAGCTCAACGAGCAGCTGGCCGTGGCCCGCGACGAGGCCGAGCGGGCCAACAAGGCGCGCGGCGAGTTCCTGGCCAACATGTCCCACGAGATCCGCACGCCGATGAACGGCATCATCGGCATGACCGAGCTGGCCCTGGACACCACCCTGGACGCCGAGCAGCGGGAGTACCTGGAGATCGTGCGCTCGTCGGCCGACGCCTTGCTGGACCTGATCAACGACATCCTCGACTTCTCCAAGATCGAGGCGGACCGGCTGGAGCTCGAGCACATCCCGTTCAGCCTGCGGGACGTGGTCGACGGGTCGCTGAAGTCCCTACTGCCCAGGGCCCGGGAGAAGGACCTGGAGCTGATCACCCACATCCGCCCGGGCATCGACGACAGCATCGTGGGCGATCCCGGGCGGCTGCGCCAGATCCTGATCAACCTCGGCGGCAACGCGATCAAGTTCACCACCGAGGGCGAGATCGTGATCCGCGTCGACCCCGAGGCGCGGCGCGACGACGGATTCCGGCTGCAATTCTCGGTGAGCGACACGGGCATCGGCATCCCCCTGCACAAGCAGGACGCGATCTTCGAGTCCTTCACCCAGGCGGACGGCTCCACCACGCGCCACTACGGCGGCACGGGCCTGGGCCTGACCATCACCCGCCAGCTGGTGGGCATGATGGGCGGCGCCGTCGCCGTGGACAGCGTGTTCGGCGAGGGCAGCACGTTCAGCTTCACCGCGGACTTCGGCAAGCCAGCCGAGCCGGCGGCGCGCGTCGAGCCGGCGAGCCTGGAAGCCCTGCGCGACCTGCAGGTGCTGATCGTGGACGACAACGCGACCAATCGACGCGTGCTGGAGGAGGCGCTGACGAGCTGGGGGATGGTGCCCCTGGCTGCCGAGGACGGCGAGATAGGGCTCGCGCGGGCGGCCGACGCCCTGGCGGCCGAGCGCCCGATCCGGCTGGTGCTGCTGGACGTGCAGATGCCGGGGATCGACGGTTTCGAGGTCGCGCGCAGATTGAAGGCGGACGACCGCTACGGCCACCCCACGGTGATGATGCTGTCCTCCATAGGCACGAGCCTGTCCGAGGAGCAGCGCACCGAACTGGGCGTGGCCCGCTACATGGCCAAGCCGATCCACCAGACACGCCTGCTGGAGGCGCTGCGCGAGGTGCTGGGGGTGCGTCGCGACGGCCCCGCGGTCGGCACTGGTCGGGCGCCCTCGTCAAGGCCGGCGGCCGCGGCCAAGGAGCCGCCGCTGCGCGTACTGCTCGCCGAGGACAACGCGGTCAACGCCAAGCTCGCCACCCGGGTCCTGGGCAAGCGGGGCCACGACGTCGTGCACGCCAAGGACGGCCGGGCCGCGCTCGACGCGTGGCGCAGCGGCGGCTTCGACCTGGTGCTGATGGACGTACAGATGCCCGAGATGGACGGCCTCGAGGCCACGGCCGCGATCCGAGAGCGGGAGGCGACCGAGGGGGGGCACACCCCAATCGTGGCCATGACGGCCCACGCCATGAAGGGAGACCGGGAGCGCTGTCTCGACGCAGGCATGGACGGGTACGTGTCCAAGCCGATCAAGCCCAGGGTGCTGGCCGGGGAGCTACAGAGGTTCTTCCCGCCCGAGCGCGAGCAGGCGTCGCCCGCCCCCTCCGCGGCCTTTTCCCAGGCGACGAGCACCATCGAGCTGCTGGCGCGGGTGGACGAGAGCCGTTCCCTGCTCGACCAGGCGACGCGCCAGGTGCTCAAGGACTGCACCCAGCTCCTCGCGCGGGCTGGCAGGGCGGCGGACCGATCGGATCGCAGGGCCCTGGTCGAACTGGCCGGGCGCCTGCGCGGGATGGCGGGCCAGCTCCGGGACGAGGGCGTGGCCGCCGCCGCCGCCGGCCTGCAGCGCGTGTGCGCCGACGGGGATGACACGGACCTCGCCGCGGCGTTGACCCACCTCGAGACCGAGATCGGCCGGTTCGCGGGTGAGCAGGTGACCGGCAGACGGGGCGGCTGAGGCCGGGACTCAGAACACGAACCTGGCGAATGTCTCCTTGTGGATCGCCGCGCGGTACGCCTCCTCCGCGGAGATCGCCTGCCGCCGCAGCAGATCCATCAGGCCCTCGTCCAGGGACATCATCCCCTCCCGCTTGCCGGTCTGGATCACCGTCGGGATCTGGTGGGTCTTGCCCTCCCGGATCAGGTTGGCCAGCGCTGGCGTGGACACCAGGATCTCCACGGCAGCCACGCGGCCACGGCCAGCACTGCGTAGCTGTCGAACGGCTTGGTCAGGAAGTCGCTGGCCCCGAGCCGCAGCGCCTCGCGGGCGATGTCCTCGGTGGCATAGGCGGTCATGATCAGCACCTCGACGAGGTCGTTGTCGCGCTTGATCGCCTCCATCACGTCCAGGCCTGACGGGCCGGGCATCTTCACGTCCAGCAGGGCCACGTCCACGGGCTCGTCCGCGGCCACGGCCAGCGCCTGGTCCCCGTCCTCGGCCAGCACCACGCGGTGGCCGGCCTTCTCCAGCACGCGCTGGCAGGTGCGCCGCATCATCTTGGTATCGTCCGCCACCAGGATGGTCGCCCGGGTCGGCGGCGCGTTCGGATTGTCGTTGCTCACTCTCCCCTCCTCTCCAGCGGGATCTCGAACCAGAAGGTACTCCCCCGTCCGACCTCGGTATCGAACCCGATGGCGCCACCGTGGGCCTCCGCGATGGCCTGCGAGATGGCCAAGCCCAGGCCGGACCCCTCCTTGCGGCCGCTGCTCCGCGTGCGGGCCTGGGCGAACTTCTGGAAGATGCGGCTCCGGAATTCCTCGGGGATCCCGGGGCCCATGTCGGCCACTTCCACCCGGGCACCGGCCTCGGTGAGGTGGGCGGAGACGCGCACGGTGCCGCCTTCGGGCGAGAACTTGATGGCGTTGCCGATCAGGTTGACCAGCACCTGCAGCACCCGGTCGGCGTCCGCCTCGACGACCAGGGCGTCGCCCTCGTCGAAGGCGAGCACCACGTGACGGCTGCGGGCGTTGGCCTCGCAGCCCTCGAGCGCCTGGGCGACCAGGGACGACAGCCCCACCGGGGCGATCTCCAGGTCCATGCGGCCCGCCTCGATCTTCTCCAGGTCGAGCAGGTCGTTGATCAGCCGCAGCATGCGCTTGCCGTTGCGGTGGGCGGCGTCCACCAGGGGCCCGGCCTTGTCCGGCAGCGGCCCCAGCACGCCGCTGCCGACCAGGTCCATGGACGACAGGATCGACGTCAGCGGGTTGCGCAGCTCGTGGGAGACCACGGAGATCAGATCGCTCTTGAGCCGGTGCAGTTCCACGATCCGGCGACCCACGTCGAGCCGCGCCCGCAACTCGTCGCGGTCGAACGGCTTTGTCACGTAGTCGTCGGCACCGGACTCCAGGCCTGCGACCACGTCCTCGTGGCCCTCGCGCGCGGTGAGCAGGATGATGTACGTGAATTGCTTGCGCGGCTCGGCGCGGAACCACCGACACAGGGTCGGCCCGTCCGGGCCCGGCATCATCCAGTCCAGCACCACCAGGTTGGGGGCGTCCGGCTTCTGCAGCGCCTCCCAGGCCTCGTCCCCATCGCAGACGGCGCTCACCTCGTACCCCCAGCGGGTGAGCGTGGACTCCAGCACGCGCCGCGTGATGCGCTCGTCCTCGGCGATCAGGACCCTCATCGACCGCCTTGGGCGACGAAATCGTTCAGGGCGACGACCAACTCCTCGTACTGCTGCTGGAGCCGGTCGATCAGGGCCCCTGCCTCGGCCAGATCGCCGTTGCGTCCCCCCTGCTCGAGGGCGAATGCGGTTGCCGTGGCCGCGGGCGCGGCGAAGTTGGCCACGGAGCCCTTGAACGCGTGCCCCACCCGCTCCACGGTCTCACTGTCGCCCGCAGCGAGCGCGGCGCGCAGCTGGGCCAGCATCTCCGGGCTCTCCTCGACCAGGATCTCGACCATCTCCTCGAGCAGCTCGAGGTCGTCTCCCACGCGGTCCATCATCTCCTCGGAATCGAACAGTGCAGATGCCGACAAGGTCCCTGCTCCTCTCGCCGCCGGGCGCTCATCACGCGGATCCCGGCCCGGGTGATCGCCGTGCGCGTTTCACTGGTTGTGGGGAGATCCGAACAGGTTGTGAGAAAAAAAACACCCCGGGAGCGGAGAAAACCCCGGTGCTAAGGTGGACCGGACGAGGGAGATCCCATGGCCGAGACCGTCCTGTTGGTGGAGGATGACCGCGCCACACGCCTGCACCTGCGCCGCACCCTGGAGAAGGCCGGCTACTCGGTGCTGACCACCGGAGACGGGGCCGAGGCGCTCGAGCTGCTCGAGGGCAACCTCCCTGACCTGGTGCTCACCGACTGGATGATGCCGGGCATGGACGGCCCGGAGCTGGTCAGGGCGTTGCGCGCCGAGCCGCGCACCGAGGCCCTGTACGTGATCATGCTCACGGTCCGGTCCGAACGGGACGACACGGTCATGGCCCTGGACCTGGGCGCCGACGACTTCGTGGGCAAGCCGTTCGACCCGCGGGAGCTGCTGGCGCGGATCCGCGCCGGGCTGCGGATCCGACGGCTCCAGGCGCAGGTCGACGAACGTACGGCGCGGCTGGAGCGCACCGTCGACGAGCTGGAGCAGGCCCTGGCCGAGGTCCAGTCCCTGCAGGACCTGCTGCCGATCTGCGCGTGGTGCAACAAGGTCCGCGACGACGAGGCGTACTGGCACACGCTGGAGAGCTACCTGGCCGCCCGCGCCGGTGTGCGCTTCACGCACGGGATCTGCCCCGACTGTCGCGACGAGGTGCTCGAGAAGCGCTGATCCGGCGCTTCGGCTGGAGCCGTGCGTCCCCGTGGGCCGGATCGCGAGGAGTCGGTTCGGCAAGATCGCGCCAGGGAACACTCGCGACGACCGCCCCCGGTGATCGCCGAGGCCGATGATAATACAGTCAGCGCTGACTTTTTTTCATTGACTCGGGCGCCCGACCAGACAACAGTCAGCGCTGACTGTCATGACCCGAGCCAACCCGAAGAGCAACGGCAACCGCCAGCAGGAGCGCAGCGCAGCCACGCGCGCGCGCCTGTTGACCGCGACCTTCGACTGCCTGGTCGAACTCGGCTACGCGCGCACCTCCACACCGGAGATCCTGCGGCGCTGCGGCCTGTCCCGCGGGGCCATGCTGCACCACTACCCCACCCGGGCGGACCTGGTGGCGGCCGCGGTCGGCTTCGTGCTGCAGCGACAGCTCGCGGACTTCGAGGCGGCGTTCTCCGAGCTGCCCGTGGAGGCGGACCGCGCGGCCTGGGCCATGGAGCAGCTGTGGTCGTCGTTCTCGGGGCCGAGCCACTACGCGTGGCTGGAGCTGGTGGTGGCGGCGCGGACCGACCCGGCGCTGCGGGCCAGCGTGCGGGAGGTCATCTCCGAGTTCGAGCAGGGGGTCCGCCGGCTGTACCAGGACATCTTCCCCCGCTCCGGCTCGATCGACGCCATCTACCGGCAGACGCCACAGTTCGCGTTCGCCGTGCTCACCGGCCTGGCCGTGGCCGGGATCTACCAGGAGCCGGAGCGGACCCGGAAGGGCGTGGACGCGCTCAAGCAGCTGGCCACGCTGGTGGACGGCCTGTACCGCGGACGCATGCCCGGGTTGACGGGCTTCGGGGCCTGACGAGGGGAAGGAGACAGGGACATGGATCATCGGACGTTGCTGGGTGCGCTCTGCGCGGGATTGCTGGTGTGCGGGTGTGAGACGACCTGGGGTGACGAGCCGCCCGGGGACGGCCCCCCCGCGGGGGACGACGACTCGATGGCGGACGACGACGACACCCCCATCGGAGACGACGACGACGCGAACGACGACGACGCGGACGACGACGACGTGGATGACGACGTCACCGACGACGACACGGAGGACGTCGGCGACGACGACACCAGCGGCGGCGAGCCCGACCTGACCGTCACCGAGTGCTACGCCAACGCGTTCGTCAACGCGCCTCCGATGGGCCCGGACTACGACCAGTTCGGCCCCGCGGTCGGCAGCCACTGCTACGGCACCGACCACCAGGACATCGTGGGCGTGGAGCGGGTGGTGTTCGTGGGCGACTCGGTGACCACCGGCACACCGCCATGGTCCTCGAGCGACTACTACCGCGCCACGCTCGCCGACGAGCTGGCCGTGCAGTTCGGCCTGGAGCCGCCCGGCGCGCTGTGGGACATGGTCAACGTGTTCGACGGCACGCCGCTGGTGCAGGAGTCCGGGGACTTCGCCGCCTGCTCCGAGTGGGGCGCGCGCACCGACGACCTGATGCAGGACGGCTCCCAGATCGAGGACTGCATCCCCGAAGACGAGCGGCACAAGACCACGCTGGTGGTGATGACCATCGGCGGGAACGACATCGCCAACATCACCCAGGATGGCCTCGACGGCGTACCCTACGCCGACATCTGGGACGACGTCTACGAGTTCACCGAGCTCCTCCGCGAGTCCGTGCAGTGGTTCTTCGACCCGCCGGACCGCTTCCCCAACGGCGTGTACGTGGTGTTCGCCAACATGTTCGAGTTCACGGACGGCACCGGCGACACCGACGCCTGCCCCGCGGCCGCGCTGGCAGGATTCGGCGCACCCTGGGACGATCCCGACGAGCTGGCCGAGATGGTCATCCACGCCAACGAGGAGTTCATGTCGATCGCCGTGGATAATCAAGTCGACATGATCTTCGCGCTGGAGGAGTTCTGCGGCCACGGCTTCAACGCCGACGATCCGACCGCGCCGTGCTACCGCGGCGCCAACACCGCCGAGTGGTTCGACTTCACCTGCATCCACCCCAACCCGGACGGACACGCCCAGCTGACCCAGATGTTCATGGACGTGGTCGCCGAGTAGCTCCCCGGATCGGCAGAGTTCGACATATCGCGTGCCGCGAGGTCAGTCCACCCGGTCCAGCAGATCCCGGATCCTGCCCAGCAGCTCGCGCATGTCGTAGGGCTTCTCGATCAGCTCCTTGCGCCGGTCGAGGATCTGCTGCTTGTGGATCGAGGACGAGCTGTAGCCGCTGCTGAAAAGCACCGGCAGGCGCGGAGCCCGCAGGTGGATGTGGTCGTACACCTCGCGGCCGCTGGCCTCGGGCATGACCACGTCGAGTATGGCCATCGCGATGGTGTCGCGGTGCTGGTCGAAGAGCCCCTGCGCCTCCTGCCCGTCGCAGGCGAGGATCACCGTGTAGCCTGCGCGCGTGAGCCCTCGCTCCAGCGCCGTGCGGATGCCAGGGTCGTCCTCGGCCACCAGCAGCGTCTCGCTGCCGCCGGTGTACACGCCCTCCTCCCCCGATCCGGTCCAGGTCTCGTCCGGGGTCTCGTCCAGGGGCAGGTACACCCGGAAGGTGCTGCCCTGGCCGGGCTCGCTGTACACGTGGATCAACCCCTCGTGCTGCTTGACCACGCCCCAGGCAGTGGCCAGCCCCAGCCCGGTGCCCTCCTGGGGGCCCTTGGTCGTGAAGAAGGGCTCGAAGATCTGTGCCTGGACCTCGTTGCTCATGCCGCAGCCGGTATCGGAGACGGAGAGCTGGACCATGGCGCCCGGCGCGACCCAGGGGTGGCTCTGGCGATACACCGAGTCCAGCAGGCAGTTGCGCAAATCGAGGGTCAGCCGGCCGCCGTCGGGCATGGCGTCGCGCGCGTTGAGGCACAGGTTGAGGATCACCTGCTCGAGCTGGCCCCGGTCGGCGCGCACGGTACCCAGGTCCGCGGAGGGCTCGTAGTGCAGTTCGATATCCACACCGAGCAGCCGTCGCAGCATCCGTGACATGTGCTCGAGCAACTCGTCGAGGTCGATCCGCTCGAGGTGCAGCACCTGGCGGCGGCTGAACACCAGCAGCTGCCGGGTGAGCTCCGTGGCCTTCTCGGTGGCCCTGCGAATCTCCTCGAGATCCTCCTCGCGCTGCTCGGGGGTCGCGAGGTCGTCGGCCGCGAAGCCCAGGTGCATCAGGATCGCCTGCAGCATGTTGTTGAAGTCGTGGGCGACGCCGCCCGCCAGCCGGCCCACGGCCTCCATCTTCTGCGACTGGCGCAGCTGCTCCTCGAGCAGCTGCCGCTCGGTGATGTCGACCACGGTTCCGACCATGCGGACCGGCTGGCCGCCACCATCGCGGAACACCTCGCCTTGCTCGTGCACGGTCCGCACCAGCCCGTCGGGGAGCACGATGCGGTGGTCGATCGCGTAGTCGATCTCTCCATCGACGGCGCGCGCGACCGCCCGCTCGACGCGCTCCCTGTCCTCTGCATGTACACGCTCGATGAACGCCGGATAGCTGGCACCGAACTCCTGGGGTTGCAGGCCGAAGATCCGGTAGATCTCATCGCTCCACACCAGATCGTTGGTGAGGATGTTCCAGTCCCAGTTCCCCATGCGTCCGATCCGTTGCGCCTCGGCCAGGCGCTCGGCGGTCTCGGCCAGCGCGGCCGTCCGCTCGTCCACCTGCTCCGAGAGCTCGGCACGGGTGCGGCGAAGCCGCTCCTCGTTGTCCCGCCTGTGCGATACGTCGTGCAGGGCTATCACGGCACCATCGAACTTCTGGCTCACGTCGACCATCGGACAGATATGCGCTTGATACCAGCGCTGATCCTCGCCGGTCGCCAGTCGACACTCCACGTCGACGGCCTCGATTCCCGCCCTGGCGATCTCTTCGATCTGGTCGGCGAGGAATGGGAGGGGGTGGGGAGCAGGGGGCCTGTCCGCATACTTGTCCGCCCAGGCCGAGAGCGGTGGAAAGGTCTCGGCCGCGTGACGATTGGCCCCCACGACATGAAGGGCCTGGTCCACGAGCATGACCGGTATGCGCAGGCTCTCGAACAGCGTGAGGTACTTGTTCTTCTCGTTCACGATCTCCCGGTGTCGTGCCCGTACCTCGTCCAGGCGCCCCTGGCCTCCGCCGATCGCCCATTCCTGGGAGAGCCCGAGCTCGAGGCGGTCGTAGAACCGGTTCGACGTGTCTCGCCACCGGCAAGCCACCTCCTGGTCCAGATCCTGGAAATCGATCAGGTCGAGGTAGGTCTGTCGGTAGTACTTGAGCAACCCGAGGAACATGGGCGGCGCGATCCCGCGTTCGCGGTGACGCCGCGCTTCCTCGATGCCGAAGGCCATGGCCGGGTCCCTCGTGTAGTCGTCGTCCGGCCCCAGTTCCAGGTCCCCGCCGCTGGCTCGGATCGCCGTGACCAAGGCCCCGGAGATTCCCTGGATCGAGAGTCTCCAGGCCTCGACCAGCGTCGAGGTGTACTTCGAATACCCGCGGTCCAGCGCGTACCTCAGCACGCGCTCCATCAACCAGTCCTCGTTCTCGAGGATCAACGTCTCGAGGTCTTTCATCAGGTCCCCGCCCTCTCGCCCGTCCTACCAGGTCACCTCGGGGAATGGAGGGCCGGGCTTTCCGAAGCGGAAGCCCTGCAGCAGGTGGCACCCCAGCTTCGCCAGCACATCTCGCTCCTCGGGCGTCTCGATGCCCTCGGCCACGACCTCGATCCCCATCTCCACGCACAGATCGGTCATCGACCGGATCAACTTCTGCCGCACCGGATCCCGGTGCACACCGCGGACCAGGCTCATGTCGTACTTGACGAAATCAGGCTGCAACGAGGCAAAGCTCGTCAGGCCCGCGTACCCGGCTCCGAGGTCGTCGACCGCGATGCGGAAGCCCAGGTCCCGCAACGCCTCGACCCGCTTGCGCACGCTGCGCACGTTCTCCAGCGAGGCCCGCTCCGTGATCTCCAGCACCGTCCGCTCCGCCATGCTGGTGAGCGGTGCCTCGACGGACCACAGGTTCTCGTCGTCCAGATCGCGGGGGTGGAGATTGATGAACAGCAGGCCCGGCTGGTCAATCATCGGCCCGACCGCCCGGGAGCGCACGGCCCGTCCGAGCTCCGGCAAGCGAGCCAACCTCTCGGCCGCATCCAGCATGGCCCCCGGGTGCGGGAGACCGGGATCTTCGGTGCGCATCAGCGCCTCGTACCCCATCACGCTGCCGTCGGAGGCCCGCAGGATGGGCTGATACGCCATCCAAAGTGACCCCAGCGCCCGCTCGAAACTCGCGGTCAGCGCGCCCAGGTCGCCGGCCCGCCCCCCGGGCAGGCCGGAGAGCGCCAGCGCCTGCGCCTTCAGCGAGGCCATACGCCGCAGATGGGCGGCCCGCACCACCGTCTTCAGCAGTTCGCGGGGCTCGAAGGGCTTGGTCAGGTAGTGGAAGGCTCCGTACTCGATCGCCTGGATCGCCGACTCCAGCGTGGGCGCGCCCGTGATCAACACCACCGGGATGTCCAGGTCGAACCGCGAAACGTGGCGTAACAGCCCCAACCCATCCAGCCGTGGCATGCTGATATCGCACACGACCACATCACACCCATGGTCGTCCAACCACTCCGAAGCACACTGACCATCGCTCGCGGTGGCAACCTCGAATCCGTGCCTCTCCAGCACCCGCGCAATGCCACGGCGGATGGCTCGTTCATCGTCGACGACCAGGACTCGAGACGTGCTCATGGATGACCCCTCATCGCGATGATAGAGCACCATCACACTGTCCGGTATCGGGCAGGTTCTTAGAACAGCCGCTTTTTTCGGGTGCCACCCGCTTTCCCAATCCACCCCGGTGCCACCCGTTTTCCCAGACCGTCCGGAAATCGAACGCACCGTCCGGAAATCGAACGGTCGCCTGCTCGTCAATCTCCACGAACGTTACACGTCGCCCCTGGCACGAACCTTGCCAAGGTTGGGGTGAATGGGACGCCCAATCCGTTATTTCAAGCCTGGTTCGATCGTCGAGATCACCTGCCGGGCAGTGCAGCGGCGGTATCTGCTGAGGCCGTCCGAGGAGCTCAATGAACTCGTTGTCGGCGTACTCGGCAAGGCCATGGAGTACTACCCGGTGCGGTTGATAGCGATCCACGTGATGTCCAACCACATCCACATGCTCGTGTGGATCCCGGACTCCGTGACCCAGTCGGAGTTCATGTGCTTCTTCAAGGGCAACCTCGCCAAGGAAGTGGGCAGACTCCACAGCTGGGAAGAGAGCGTGTGGAGCAAGCGGTTCTCCGCCGCCGCCGTGCTCGACGACGAGGCGCTCGGCGAGCGAATCGAGGACGTGCTGGAGCAGGGATGCAAGGAGGGACTGATCAACCGGCCCTGCCAGTGGCCTGGGGTCAACAGCGTCAAGGCGGTGCTCGAGGGCGAGCCCCTCCGCGGCACCTGGTTCGATCGCACGGCCGAGAGCAGAGCAAGGCGCCGAGGTGAACGCATTGGCAGGTACGACTACGCGACTCGCTACGAGATCCACCTCATGTCACCGCCGTTCCTGGCCGACAAGACGGTGGACGAGCAACGAGCCTGGTTCAGGCGAGTGATCCGACGCATCGAGAGGCGGACCCGGCAAATGCACCGCAAGAACGGCTCGCGGGCGCTGGGTGTGGCACGCATCAGGAACCAGGACCCGCACGGTCGACCAGGCAGGCGGCCGGAACGCCGCCCCGCGCCCGTGTGCCACGCTGCGGACGTGGCCGTGTGGGGGGACTACCGAGACGAGCTCCGAGGAGTCAGGGATGACTACACCAGGGCTTCGCGGCGATGGCGCCGTGGAGCGGCGCGGGTTCGGTTCCCGAGGTACACGTTCCCTCCTCCGGCCTGGAGCGCACGGGCCCTCGTGCGCGGCCAGCCACCATGACGTTGGTTGCCCGCGGATGCGCGCCATGCGAGAGGCGAGCTTAAGATGAAGCTGACGGTGCGTGGAACCACACCAGCTCCAGGCACGGACGCAACCGCGGGAGTCGAGTCGAGCCACATGGCCACAGCTGCGGACAGGAAGGGTCGCTGGGGGTTCTTCCTCTACGACTTCGCCAACTCCGGATACGTGGTCGTGTTCGGCATGTTCCTGTTCCCGTTGTGGTTCCGCGAGCAACTGCTCGTCGACGACGGCCGCGCGGACTTCTGGTGGGGTCTGTGTGTTTCTGCGTCCGTGGTGGTCGCTGGCGTGACGGCGCCACTCCTCGGATATGCTGCCGACCGGCGATCTCGCCGGGCGGTGCTCGGCACGGTCGTCCTGCTGGCGGTCTCGGGGGTGTTTGCGCTCGCGGTGCTGGCAAGCAGGACGAACTCCGCGGCTGCATTGGTCGGCATCACGTTCGTCGCCACGCACGCGCTGTACGTGCTGTCCGTCGCCCTCTGCGACTCGTACCTCTCCCACCTCGGCGACGACCGCGCCGGCACGTCGACGTTTGCCTGGGGATTCGGCTACCTCGGCGGCGTGGTCTGCCTGGCGCTGGTTCTACTGGTCCAGGGCAATTCGCTGACCCCGGCTGCTCCGGGACTGTGGGTGACCGCGGTGTTCTTCGGCGTGTTCGCCGCGGTCGCCGTGCGGCTCCTGCCGCGCGAATCAGGTCGACTCGGCCTGGATCTCGGCGCGGCGGTGCGCGCGGTCGCCAGGCCGACCCTGTTCAAGACCCTGCTCGCCTTCTGGCTGATCAACGAAGGCATCGTCACCGTCATGTTCTTCTCGGCCCTCTTCGGCCGCGAGACCCTGCAACTGCCAATCCGGACGATCGGCGTGATCTTCGTGTCGGTGCAGCTGCTGGCCTTCCCGGCCACGGCGCTGGCCGGTCGCCTCGCCCGGAGGTTCGGCACACGTCCGGTGCTGTTGGCGACCGTCGGAGC
Organism: uncultured Rickettsiales bacterium; assembly: GCA_964639985.1. Classification (GTDB taxonomy): domain Bacteria; phylum Myxococcota_A; class UBA796; order UBA9615; family CAYRNR01; genus CAZXHG01. The sequence goes on along the minus strand of CAZXHG010000011.1, from coordinate 18,020 downwards.
CTGGTGTCTGCTGTTGGCTGGTCTGGCCGCCTCCTCCACCGCGGCTCACTACGCAACGGTCTCACTGCTCGGCGCCGGGGTTCTCGGCTCGACCCAGGCGCTGATGCGGGCCTGGTACTCCCGGCTGTACCCACAGGACTCCGCTGGACTCTCGTTCGGGCTGTACGCCCTGGTCACCAAGTCCTCGACCGTGGCGGGGCCGTTGCTGTTCGGTCTCGTGGCCTCCGCAACGGGCAGCCAGCGCATCGCGGTCCTCCTCACGCTGCTCCCGCTCATCGCCGGAGGAGCGCTTTTTGCGCTGGTCACGCGAAAGCGTCGCTGATCAGAACCTCTCGGCTGCCCGCCGAAATGCCGCGTTCAGCGCCAGCAGCACCTCACCTCGACTGAGACCACCCACACGGTCGACGGTCGCCACGGCCTTCTCCTGGCCCAGCACGCGGGCCAGTCGCGAGCGGATGCTGTCACGTGAGTAGAACCTGCGCCACGACCACCGCAGCCCCTCCTCCAGCTGGGTCGCGGTCATGTTGCGAGGGTGATAGGTCGCGTACTGGCCATTGAACCGGGCCTGATCGGTCTCGAACAGGCGCCCCTCCTCGACCAGCTGACGGTGGAAATCTCCCCCCTCATAGGTGACGACCGAGGAGAACAGGGCCAGCTCGATCTCGTTGTCCTCGCAGAAATCCAGCGTGCGGCGGAACACATCCGGGTCGTCCTGCTCGAACCCGAACATGAATGACGCGTAGACCGCGATGCCCGCATCGTGCACGGTCCGGATCCAATCTGCGTACCGTCCCGGGTCAGCCCCCCGCTTGTTGACGGCTCGGAGGTTGTCGACGTTCAGCGACTCGATGCCGGTGAACAGCATCTGACACCCACTCTCGGCCGCGAGTTCGATCAACGCTCGGTCCTGCGCATAGTGCAGTGAGAACTGACCATTCCACTTGCGTCGCAACGGGATCATCTCCGTGAACAGCTCGCGGGCGTACCGCGGATGACCGGTGATGTTGTCGTCCACGAAGGAGATCCAGCGCCCCTCGAATGCGTCCAGCTGCCGCACCACGTGATCGATGGGTCGGTGCCGGAAGCTGGCGCCGTACAGGGCCGTGACCGTGCAGTGATCACAGGCGTAGGGACAGCCCCGCGTGCTCTCGATGCTGAAGTAGGGATCGTCGTGGGGAAAGCACTCCGGCGGGATGAAGGGCACGTCGGCCATGTCCACGCGGTGCTCACAGCGGTACAGGGACTGCAACCTCCCGCGCTCGGCGTCGCGGACGACGTCACCCCAGACGGCCTCGGCCTCACCGGCGACGACCGCATCCACGTGATCGGTCACCTGCTCGGTCCAGAGGGACGGAAACATGCCGCCCAGCACCACGGGCACGCCCCGCTCGCGAAACCTGGCTGCAATGCTCCTGGCCTGAGGCCACACGTGCAGCATGGTGGTGATACCGACGAGATCCCAGGGCTCGTCGAACGGGATGCGGGTGTGCCCTTCGTCGACGACACGCACGTCCACGTCGTCCGGTGTGAGCGCATGCAACGTGGGCAGCGCCAGCGGCGTTGCGTCGACGAACCGTACCGAGGACTGGCCCCGGCCGACACGTGCAGGATTGACTAGCAACAGTCTCATCGAGTCAGCTCATGGGTCGTGTCCCGGACGAGGTCCCAGGCGGCCCGGACATGGCGCAGCGTCGTGTTCGTCTGGCCAACGCACAGCCGCAACGTCAGCGCTCCCCCGACCCGGGTATGTGTCAGGAACAACCTGCCCGAGGCATTCAGGGCATCGAGCAGGCGCTGGTTCAGCTCGTCGCCGCCTGACGCGCGGAAGCAGACGAGATTCAACGGGGGCTCGCCCTCCAGCTCGAATCGGGGATCCTCGTCGACCCAGGCGGCGAAATCCCGGGCGAGCTCCACATGGCGCCTGACGTGGAACCGCAACCCCTCGACCCCGTAGTGGCGAATCACGAACCACAGCTTGAGCGCCCGGAACCGCCGGCCCAGCGGGATGTGCCAGTCCCGGTAGTCGATCACGGCTCCCGACTCCGTCGCACGGTTGCGCAGGTACTCCGGGAGCACACTCAGGGTCCGGATCAGCGCCGCCCGGTCGGCCACGTAGAAACAATCGCAGTCGAACCCGGTGAACATCCACTTGTGCGGGTTGAAGCAGTAGCTGTCCGCGAGCTCGAGCCCCTGGTGGACGAACCTCAACTCGGGACACAGCGCGGCCGTACCCGCCATGGCTGCGTCCACATGCAACCACACACCGTGGCGCTCGCACTCCTCGCCGATCTCGGCCACCGGATCGAGGGCGTGGGTAGACGTCGTCCCGACCGTGGCCACACAGAAACACGGCGTGCGCCCCGCATCCACGTCATCGCGCATGGCCTTGGCCAGGGCATCGGAACGCATGGCCAGCCGCGAATCCACCGGGATGCGACGGAGTTGCTCCTCCCCCAGCCCCGCAATCCGGACCGCCTTGTCCACCGAGGAGTGGGCCTCGGCCGACGCATAGACCACGAGATCCGAGGTCCCGGAAAAACGGGTGGCACCTTCCCGGGCCGTGAGAAGCGCGCACAGCGTCGCGCTCGACGCCGTGTCCTGGATCACGCCGCCTCCAGCGCCGCTGGAGAGGAATTTCGCCGGCAGATCCAGCATCTCCACCAGCCAGTCCAGCACGTGCGTCTCCAGCTCAGTGGCCGCCGGGCTCGTCGACCAGAGCATGCCCTGGACCCCCAGGCCTGCGCACAGCAGGTCGCCCAGGATCGACGGTCCGGACGTGTTCGCCGGGAAATAGGCGAAGAAGTTGGGGGACTGCCAGTGGGTCAGGCCGGGCATGATCACCTCGGCCACGTCACGCAACACCGCGTCGAAGGACTCGCCGACGGTCGGGGGCCCGTCCGGCAGCGCCGCGCGCACCGAGCCCGGCTCCACGGGCGACTGCACCGGGAAGTGCTCGACCTGCTCCATGTAGTCCGCGACCACGTCCACCATGGTCCGCCCGAGCTGGCGGAACTGGTCGGGGGTCATGTGGTAGCCGTCGCTCATCCGTGCACCTCCCGGTCCGAAGGGGTGTCCCCCCCGCTGCGACGGCGCTACCGTCGAACCGGGAGGCCGGTGTGTCGAAACCCGCCCCATTGTGCGCGATCCACCTGTACCACGCCGGTCCTGGCCGTGGAGCACCGCCAGCTCATCTCACAGCCCGACTTCGAGCGGCTGTTCACCGCCCTCCGCCGCTTGGCCCCGAGATTCGCCTCTCCGGAGACAAATCCGCCGGAGATGGCCTAGAATGTGCGTCGCGGGAGAGAGGCCATGACCGATCGGGTACGCTGGAAGACCCGGTTCAAGGACCTCCGCGAAGAGGAGACGTCCGTCGAGAACCGCGAGGTCGCCGAGAGCGGCGAACGGGCAGCCCACGAGACCGTCGGCGCGACGCTGACGGTGATGAGCGGGCCCGAGGTCGGACGGGTGATCTACGTGGGCGGCGCCGGCGGGATCCTCGGTCGCGGCGACGAGGCGGACTTCGTGTTCGCCGACAGCACCATCTCCCGGGCCCACGCCTCCCTGCGCATGCACAACGGCATGTTCTGGTTCCGCGACCTCGGCAGCTCCAACGGCTCGTTCCTCGACGGCAACCAGGTACGCCAGCGGGTCCAGCTTCCGCCCACGGCGAGGCTGCGCATCGGCCGCCAGACCGTGCTGCAGTTCACCGCGTTGGACGAGATCGGCCGCGAGCGCGAGTACCAGCGCATGCTCATCGAGGAGCGGCTCCGCTGGGAGAAGGAGCGCAGCAAGGAGCTCGAGCAACAGGCCTCGGAGCTGCGACGGGCCAACGCCGATCTCGAGCAGTTCGCCTTCGCCGCCTCCCACGACCTGCAGGAACCGTTGCGCATGGTCACCAGCTACCTGCGCCTGCTGTCGGAGCGCTTCGACGGCGAACTGGACGAGGACGGCGAGCTGTTCGTCGGGTTCGCCCTCGATGGCGCGGAGCGCATGAAGCAGCTGCTCGACGACCTGCTGGCCTACTGCCGGCTGGGCCAGGGCGGGCTGTCCCTGGACGCGGTCGACCTCGGCGCCGTGGTCGACCAGGTGACCGCCAACCTGGTGGTGGCCATCCAGGAGAGCGACGCCCGGGTGGACCGGGACCGGCTGCCCATCGTGGTGGGCAACCGCAGCCAGCTGGTGCAGCTGATCCAGAACCTCGTGGCCAACGCGATCAAGTTCCGCGGTGACGCCCCCCCTGTGGTGCACGTAGGGGTGACCACCGATGACGAGACCTGGACCTTCAGCGTGGCGGACAACGGCATCGGCATGAACCCCGAGGCCACGGACCGCATCTTCCAGATCTTCCAGCGGCTGCACAGCCGCGACGAGTACCCGGGCACGGGCATCGGCCTGACCATCGCCAAGAAGATCGTCGAGCAGCACGGCGGCTCCATCTGGGTGGAGTCCGAGCCCGGTCAGGGCACGACGTTCTTCTTCACCCTGCCCGCAGAGGGCGACGCCGTGCCCGACATGACCCAGACCATGCTCTGATCCCGCCTGCGGATGGTAGAGTGGGCCCGACCATGCGATCCCTGTTGCGATCCCTGCTGCTGGTGCTGCCGACCGCCCTGCTGGCCTGCGACGGCGAGGAGCCGGACACCCCCCTGATCCCGCCGGACAAGCCCGAGTCGTACGAATTCGCGCTGCTGGACGAGGCCACCGAGAACCACCTGTTGCCGCTGTACGTCGACGTGGACAGTGACGGTCGCCGCGCCTGGTGCGTGTCGCGCCTGCTGGGCAGCATCGCCGAGGTCGACCTCGACACCGCCGAGCTGGTGCGAGTCCTGCCCCGCTACGAGTCCCCCAACGCGGCCACACGGATCGTGGGAGACGGCCCGGACGACCTGTGGGTCCTGCGGGCCGGTGCGCCACCGTTGCTACACGTGTACCCCGACAACGGCTACATGCAGGCCATCGACACCGGCATGGTCGAGGCCTACGACCTGCTGCGGCTGGACGACGACCGCGTGCTGCTGGCCGGTGGCCAGGCAGGGGGCCCGTACACGCTGCAGGTGTTGAACGGACAGGACGAGGTGGAGCTGCAGGAGGACCTGGCCAACCAGCCCGTGCAGCTGGAGCGCGTGGACGACACCACCGTGGCCGTGCTCATGGACTGCGACCGCATCGACCTGCGCAGCACCGAGGACCTGTCGATCCTGCAGTCACACCCTGCGCCGTTCACCGGCCACCTCACGGGCAACACCCTCGTCACCCTCGGCACCGGCGACTTCGCCCTGTCCTCGACCACCTCGGTGGGTCTGATCGACGTGGACGCAGACGAAGCGCACGAGCGGGTGGAGGGCAACGAGAACTGGGACGTGGCCGCCATCGGCGACGAGTTCGTGGTGCTCGACCGGATCGGCCCGGACGAGCCCAACCGCGGCGTGATGCGGCGCTACGACGCGGATCTCGAGCTGGTGGGTGATATCTGGCCCACGGGCAAGAACAGCGGATTCGGCGGAATCGACGAGCAGACCGGCCTGGTGTGGATGAACTCCGAGGGGACGTCGGACCTGTGGGCCGTGGACCCGGACGACGGCGCGATCGTCCACCGCGTGCCCATGGGCGTGCACGTGGAGTCCATGGCCTCCCACCCTGACCAGCCCTCCCGCATCTACATCAGCGGCCGTCTGTCCGGCACCCTGATGTGGATCGACCTCGAGAGCGAGGAGCAGGTGCACGCCGACGTCACCTTCGACTGGCCGGTGGTGCCGACCATCCTCGATGGGCGTCTGTGGGTGCTGGACCAGCTGAATGCCCACCTCCACGAGCTGGATCTCGACTCCCTCGAGCCCCTGGCCGAGCACGATCTGGGCCTGTCGGTGAACGTCACGTTGACCCTGTCGGACATGGTGGCCCACGCGGACCGCGGCACGCTGCTGCTGACCCACGGCGGAGACGACCTGCTGGTCGAGGTGGACCCGTCCGACGGCTCGGTCACGAACACCTGGGACCTGGGCGGAGACGTGCTCGACAAGGACGAGTCCGGCCGCCTCGAGGTCCTGGTAGGCGAGGACGGGGTGTGGGTGGTGCGCAGCGCGGACGGCCGCGTCAACCGCATCGATCTCGACTCGTCGGCGGTGACCGCCACGGCCTCGCCCGTGGCAGGGCTGATCCCGCAGGAGACCCGCCTGCGCTATTCAGCGCTGGCCGACGACGGCAGCGTGCTGTACGTGGGCCCGTATGCAATCGATCCGTCCACGCTGGTGCGGCGCGAGGACGAGGATCGCGCGTGGACGTTCGCCATCGCGCGCTTCGACGGGATCTGGATGGCCTGGCGCGGCGAGGACGCGTCCGTGCTGCTGCTGGACGACGACGGCGCCATCTTCTCGGTACTGCCCACCGAGATCACCAGCGGCGCACAGGCCCCGGAATTCCTCTGGCTGCCCCGCTGGGAGGAGCGGCTGATGTTCACGGACATCCGCCGCGCAGGCATCGTGTCCTGGCCCATGAAAACGGATTGACCAAACGGGGTAACATGGCCCCGGAGATTCCATGCAGCTGTACACCAAGATCCTGATCGGCATGGCCGTCGGGGTGGTGCTGGGCTTCCTGGTCGGGCCCAACTCCTTCCTGCTTCCCGACGACGGCGTGGAGCTGGTCCACCCCGAGATCGATTCGATCGACGACCTGACCGCGGACGACGCCCGGGTTCTGACCACGCCCGGCGGTGATCCCATGCCGCTGGGCTTCGGGGTCCGCCGGATGCGCGTCGTGGAGGAGCAGCCGGGTGACTCCGGCACCGGTGATCCCACCTGGTTGAAGGTCCGCTGGACCCCCTCCACCGGCGACCTGCTCCGGCTGAAGAAGCTCGGGTTGAAGGAGGCCGACAGCGTCGCACCGGATCAACAGCTCGAGGGGTGGGTCGCCGAGACCGTGCCCGAGGTCAAGCGCTACGCTCCCATCGGCCTGGGCCTGGTCAACGCCACCGAGTGGATCGGCCTGCTGTTCCTGGCGCTGATCAAGATGATCGTGGTGCCGCTGGTGTTCTTCTCCCTGTGCGTGGGCGTGGCCTCCCTGGGCGACTTCCGCAAGCTCGGCCGCATCGGCGCACGCACCGTCGGCTTCTTCGTAGCCACCACGGCCATGGCCCTGATCATCGGCGTGGGCCTGGCCAACATCGTCAAGCCCGGCAAGCTGATGTCGGACGAGGACCGCGCCTCGCTGCTGGCCAACTACCAGACCGCGGCCGGGGACACCATCGAGCAGGCGGCCGAGTCGCCGACCTTCGTCGACCAGATGCTGGCGATCGTCCCGGACAATCCAGTCGAGGCGCTGGCCGGCGGCGACATGCTGCAGATCATCTTCTTCGCGCTCATGCTGGGCATCGCGCTGACGTTCATGAAGGAGCGCAAGTCCAAGCCCGTGGTGGACCTGTTCGACCGCCTCAACGAGGCCATGGTGATGCTGGTCCACATCGTGATGAAGCTCGCGCCGTACGGCGTGGCCGCGCTGCTGTTCAAGGTGGTGGGCTCCACCGGACCATCGGTGCTGCTGGCGCTGGGCGTGTACGGCCTGGTCGTGCTGGCCGGGCTGGCGCTGCACCTGACGTTGACCTATGGCTCGGTCGTGCGCTTCGGCGCGGGCCTGCCGTTCATCCCGTTCCTCAAGGCGATCCGCCCGGCCATGTTGCTTGGCTTCTCCACATCGTCGTCGTCGGCCACCCTGCCGGTGACCAAGGAATGCGTGGAGGACAACCTCAACGTCAGCCCCGAGGTCAGCAGCTTCGTACTGCCGCTGGGCGCCACCATCAACATGGACGGCACGGCCCTGTACCAGGGGGTGGCCGCGATCTTCATCGCGCAGATCTATGGCATGGACCTGGGCGTGGCCGACCAGGTCACGATCATCATCTCTGCCACCCTCGCCTCGGTCGGCGCAGCGGGAGTGCCAGGGGCCGGCATGATCACCCTGGCGATGGTGCTGACCGCGGTCGGCGTACCCACCGAGGGCATCGCCCTGGTGCTGGGCGTAGACCGCCTGCTGGACATGTTCCGTACGGCCACCAACCTCACAGGGGACAGCACGTGCACGGCATTCATGGCGCGGCTCGAGGGCGAGAAGCTCAAGATCCTCACCGCCGAGGAGGACGAGGCCGATCCACGGCACGGCTTCGAGCGACGACTCGCCGGCGGCCCCCGCCCGGTGCCCCCCGAGTCGGACGAAGAGGACGAGTGAGGCCACGCACGGCAGCCTGACCATGGCCACTCCGAACGACCGCACCGACCCACCGGATCTCGAGACGGCACACGATCCCGCAGAGCTGGCCGCAGCCGCGACCGAGGTCAACCGCATCCTGCGCGAGGCCGCGATCAAGGACGAGTATCGGCCGGCCCACATCGGCGCGATGATGCTGGCGCTGTGGCACGCTCGCGGCCGGATCCGCGCGGACGCCCCGTTTGTCCTGACGGACATCAACCGTGCCTGCGCGGCCGCATTCCGCGACGCGGGCCAGACCGACCTGGCGGGCGTCCTGCACATCGACGACGACAACGCGCGCCTGGCCCGCGAGGCGCCGCGGATCATCGCCCTTCTCGAGCAGCTCGACGTGACCACCGCCCACGTCGACCACGACCACCTGGGTCAGCTGTACGAGACGTTCTTCCGTTACACCGGCGGCAACACCATCGGCCAGTACTTCACGCCGCGCCACATCACCCGGCTGATGGCCGACCTGTGCCAGGTCAGGCACGACGACGTGGTCATCGATCCCGCCTGCGGCACCGGCGGGTTCCTGGTGGCCTGCCTCCGGCGCGCGGCCGGGCGCGGCCGGCTGGTGGGCTACGAGTCCGAACCGGTGACCGCAGCCCTGTGCGTGGCCAACATGATCCTGCGCGGAGACGGCCGCGCCGGGATCCGCCGTGCCGACGTGCTCGACGCCAGCGACTACCCCACCGGCGCCTGCCACGTGGCGCTGATGAACCCCCCGTTCCCCCACAAGCACACCGACGTGCCACCCGAGCGGTTCGTGGAGCGCGCGCTCGAGGCGCTCGTCCCCGGCGGTCGGCTGGCCGTGATCCTGCCCACCTCGGTGCTGGTCAAGCGCGCCACCTCGCCCTGGCGGGGCCGTATCCTGGCCGACCACAGCCTGGCCGCGGTGATCCAGCTGCCCGACGAGCTGTTCCAGCCCTGGGCCAGCGCCACGACATCCATCGCGCTGCTGCGCAAGGGCGTGCCCCACGACCCAACGCGGCGGACGGTGTTCGTGCGACTACGCCACGACGGGATGGTGCTGAAGAAGGGCGTCCGCGTGCCGCGAGCCGACGGCCTCGATCAGACCGCCTCGGCGGTACAGGCGGTGCTGGATCAGCGGACCAGCCCCGGCTTCTCGGCGAGCGCGGAGCTGCACCCCGGCGACGAGTGGTCGCCGGGCGCGTTCATCCCCCTGGCCGACCCCACGGACGACGAGCTGATGGGCAGCGTGGACGAGCTGCTGTGCCGCTTCGCCTCGTTCTACACCCGCTACCCGGGCCGCGTGGCCAACCAGCGTCGTCGCGTGCGGGAGGGTGGACTGCAGCCACGACCCTACGAGCAGCTCGCGAGCCCCGCGCGGCTACGCAACGCCGACGCCCTCCCGGCCGAGCCCGGCACCATCGGTGCGTCGTTCCGCATCCTCTACGGCCAGAAGGAGCTGCACAGCCGCGATGGGATCCCCCCCGGTGACACCCTGGTGGTCTCTCCCACCGAGCAGTACAACGGCTGCTATGGCTGGCTGTACTTCGACGCGCTGCTACGGCCGCCGTTCGTGACCACCGCCCAGACGGGCAGCATCGGCGAGTCGTTCGTGCAGTGCGAGCCCTGTGGCGTCAACGACGACTGCCTGGTGCTGCTCCCCCGGACCGACCTGCCCCTGGCCGCGCTGTTCGTGTGCGCGGCAACGCTGCGGCTGGAGCGATGGCGCTTCTCCTATGGCCGCAAGCTGACCCCTTCGCGGATCTGCGGTTTCTCGTTCCACAGGCGCCCCGCGCTCGAGGCCGCGGTCGAGCAACGCATCGAACGGTGGCGCACGATCACCGAACAGGCCGTGGCCCTGGCCCAGGGGGGGGCGGTCCACAACCACGGACGACCCTGGTAACCTGGAACCCGGACCACGAAGCGTGAAGAACAAGCAGGCCATCTACTGGGTGATCCTGGTCGCGGTGCTCGCCGCCCTGCTGGTCTCCTTCTACGTGCTGCAACGCAACCGCGGCAGCCCCATGGGAGAGCGCAGCAGCGACCTCGCCACCATCCGCGCCTACCTGGACGACACCGCGCCCTCCGTGAACACGTCCCTGGCCCACGAGGTCATGGACCGGGCCGTGGCCGCGCAGACCGACGGCAACCTCGGCGACGAGGCGATCGAGCAGATGGACGCGGTGATGGAGGCTGCCGCGGCCGACAGGGTGATCATGGACCACGAGCTGCTGCAACTGGCCGACATCGTCGGCCGCGAGAGCTATGACCACCCGATCCGCTCACGCGGAGACGTGCGCAAGCTGCTGTCCCAGTGAAGCCTTGACCCGATCACCGTCCCCTGGCCCGAGCACTGCCCGCAAGCTGCTGTACGCGGTGCTGGTCACCGTGGCCGCGTTCGCCACGGCGGAGCTGGGGATCCGACTGGCCTGGTCCGAACCCGTGGTGGAGGGCCAGCTCGACCCGGCCCCCGTCCACCGCTGGACCCTGCCCCGCTCCGGCTCGATCACCCTCGCTGGTGTGGAGACGACCACCAACTCGCTGCGCCACCGCGGCCCGGAGATCACCCCGGAGCGACCCCCGTGCACGTGGCGTGTCTATGCCACCGGCGACTCGTCGGTATTCGGCCACGGCGTGGCCCAAGGCCAGGCCTACGTCGAGCTCCTGGAAAAACGGGTGGCACCTCCCGCCGGCTTGCGCGTGGAGGCCATCAACGGAGGGGTACCCGGCTACTCGTCGTACCAGTCGATGTCGCGGCTCGAGGAGAACGGGTGGCACCTGTCCCTGGACCTGCTGGTCATCGGCAACCTGTGGAGCGACTCGTCGCGGTCGGACGTGCCCGACCGCATCCTGCTGGCCCAGCGCGACGTGGTCGACACGGGCGCGGACGCCGCGTCCGTACTGCGCCACAGCGCGCTGTTCCGTTTCGCGCAGGGGCTGCTGGTCGAGCGGGAGCAGGTGTTCGCCATGGGCACGCCCACCGGGCCCGTCGTGCGCGTGGAGCCCGAGGAGTTCCACGACAATCTGATCGCCATGGTGCGCGGGGTTCGTCGCCGGGGTGGTGAGCCGCTGTTGCTGGTGTTGCCCCACCCCACGGATCAGCGCGACCTCAACGACCCGTGGGAGCAGCAGATGCTGGCCCATGGGGGGCCCGAGACCGGCAAGGCGCACCGTGACATGATCCGCCGCGTGGCGCTGGACGAGGCCGTGCTGCTGGTGGATGTCTCCCGGGAGGTGGCCACCGTGGGCGAGGACCTGTTCCTCGACGAGGTCCACCCGAACGTGGCGGGTCACGCGCTGATCGCCGACGCGCTGGCCGGGACGATCGAGGCGCACCCCGAGCTGTTCGCCGCGGCCCGGGCCCGTTGCGCGGAGGCCGCGCCCTGATTCAGCAGCCCTCGCCCGGGTACACCGTGGGGTCGAGATCGTCGCAGTCCCAGCCCTCGTCCGGGTGGCTGGCACCGTCGTATGGCCCAGGCTGCCACCACGACGGGTAGCCATCCCAGTCCAGGTCCCACGCGTCCGCAGCCTCGCCGCCGTAGGCGCCCATGTCGGAGATGAGGCCATCCGGGTCGTGGACCATCGGCTCCCCCGCGTCCACCGCGGGCGATGACGTATCCAGGTGCAGATCCCACTGCAGGGCGTTGGCCGGGGTCGTGTCCAGCAGCAGCGGGTCGTCCGCCAGGTTGCCGTCGGCCCCGGCCGGGTGATCCATGCCCAGGATCTCCTGGGGTGCGTTCCCCCAGAGATCACTGTGTTCGAACGTCGGTCGATCGGTGTACCCCGGATCGACCCACACGCCGCCCCCGGCAGACGCCCAGTTCAGGCCGATCAGCGTGTTGCGGACCAGGGGTTCGCTGGACAGGGTGTACAGTCCGCCGCCCTCCTGCCCGGCCTGGTTGCCGACGATAGTGGCGTTGACCAGCTCCGGATCGACCCAGCGCACGCTCATCCCACCACCGCGCTCGATGGCGACGTTGCCGGCCACGATCAGGTTGGTGATCGTGACGTTGCCCGAGTCGATGCTGATCCCCCCACCGCTGCCACCTTCGTTGCCGAGCACGCTGACGTTGCTCAACGTCACGTCGCCCAACGTGCTGAGGCTGAGGCCACCTCCGTAACCCGTGGCCGAGTTGCCCTCGAAGCGGGCGTTCTCGATCACCAGGTCGGTGTCGACGTACACGTACATTCCGCCCGCAGCGTAGGGCGCCACGTTGCCGCGCACGACCAGGCCATCGAACTCCGCGGTCGACTCGCGGACGAGCACGCCGCCCGCGTCGTCGGCCGTGGTGTTCTCCTCCACGACCAGCCGTCGCGCCGTCAGCGTGGAGCCCACCACGTACAGCCCACCGGCAGCGATGTCTCCCTCGTTGGCGGTCAACGTCACGTCGGTCATCTCCACCGTCGAGCCGAGCACGTAGAGCCCGCCGCCCACGTCGTCAGAACGATTCTCCCGGGCGACCACGTCCTGGAGTTCGGCGCACGACCACTGCAGCGAGATCCCCCCCCCACCCCAGTACGAGTCGCAGTCCTCCACGATCAGTGATGTCAGGCGCGGATCGGCGCCGTCGACCAGCACACCCCCGCCCTCGAAACCGTCCCCGCCGGTCAGGGTGAATCCCGACACCACGGTGTCCGGTCCCTGGCCGCCGGCGATCGTGAGCACCGTGCCCGCGCCGTCTGCGTCCACCTCGGTCAGGTGCGGACCGGCGATCCCGACCAGCACGATCTCACCCCCGCCGAGGTCCAGCGTCTCCTCGTAGCTACCCGGGTCCACGCAGATCACCTCACCCGGCCCGGCCGCGTCCAGCGCACCCTGGATCGCGACGTGGTCCCCGGGCACGGCAAGATCGCACTCGAGGCAGTCGTCGTCGACCACGCCGTCGCAGTCGTTGTCCCCGCCATCGCACAGCTCGGCCGCGAACGGGCTGACCCACGGATCGGTGTCGTCGCAGTCGGGCGCACAGAGCAACACGCCGTCACCGTCGCCGTCCACCTCGTCCGCCGGCACGGAGCCGTCACAGTCGTTGTCGCGACCGTCGCAGAGTTCGGGCGCGTCGGGGTGGACGGTGCCGTCGGCATCGTTGCAGTCCCCCTGGCACTCGTACCACCCGTCCCCGTCCTCGTCCTCGTCCACGCCCTCGTCCACGATGCCGTCGCAGTCGTTGTCCGCGAGATCGCACGTCTCCGGGGCGTCGGGATACGTCTGGGCCTCGGCGTCGTCACAGTCGCCGTCACACACGCTGTACCCGTCGCCGTCACCGTCCACTGCCTCGTCCGTGTCCGGGTCGCAGTCGTCGTCGACCGCGTTGCAGACCTCCACCGCGGCCGGGTGCACGTCCGCGTCGTGGTCGTCGCAGTCGCCATCGCAGCCACTGAAGCCGTCGCCGTCCTCGTCGTCCGGGCTCAGCGAGATGTCGGTATCGTCGCAGTCACCCACGGCGCTGCCGTCGCAGCACTGCTCGCCGCTGCCGAAGTCCTGCCCCTCGCAGTATCCGTCGCCGTCGTCGTCCGCGGCTGCCAGCCCGTTGTCGGCCACGCCGTCGCAGTCCTCGTCGCGGCAGTCCTCGCTCTCCAGGGCACCGGGGTAGACCTCGGGATCGTCATCATTGCAGTCGTAGTGGGGCTCGCCTTCCTCAGATGTGTTCGACGGGTATCCATCGCCGTCGCCGTCCACGCCGTCCGCGCCGTCGCAGTCGGCGTCCACGCCGTCGCCCCAGGGATCAGGCGCCCCCGGATACACCACGGCGCTCGACGGGTCACAGTCCACGTTGTCGTCCCAGCCGTCGCCGTCGAAGTCGAAGTTGGCCTCGGGCTCGGGACAACCCGCCGCAATCACGCAGATGGACAACAGCAGGAGACGCACGTGCATCAGGATGACCTCACCTGTAGGGGGTCAGGATAGCAGCGGAGTCGGTGACAGAGGGGGGGGGTTCAGACCCGACGACGGCGGATCACGGCCAGCGCGGCCAGCGCGACCACGGCCGTGGCGCCCGGCGCGGCGTCCTCACCGGTGGCGTCGCAGGAGCAGTCGTCGTCGTCGTCGCCGGTCTCCTCCTCGATGCACGCCTCGTCGTACTCGTCCGGGATCCCGTCGCAGTTGTCGTCCACACCGTTGGTGCAGTCCTCGGTGGCGTCCGGGTTGATCGCCGGGTCCTGGTCCTCGCAGTCGTCACCGTAGGCGCCGCCGTCGAAGCCGTCGCCGTCCACGTCGGTCAGGTCCGCCCCGTCGCAGTCCTGGTCCACGTTGTCGTACGGGATCTCCGTGGCACCGGGGTGGGTGCTGGCGTTGTAGTCGTCGCAGTCGGCCTCGTCGTCGCCGCAGCCGCTGTACCCGTCGTGGTCGTAGTCGATGCCGTCGTCCACCAGGCCGTTGCAGTCGTTGTCCTTGCCGTCGCAGACCTCGATCTCCAGGGGATTCACGCCCGCGTCGAAGTCGTCGCAATCACCGGTGCAGATGGAGTACGTGTCCAGGTCAACATCCGCGAGCTCGTCGGTGGCGCCGTTGCAGTCGTCGTCCACGCCCTGGTTGCAGATCTCCTCGGCGCCCGGGTTGATCGTGACCTCGTCGTCGTTGCAGTCACCGCCACACTCGGAGTAGCCGTCGTTGTCGTTGTCCTCCTCGGTGCTCTCGAGGTCCACGAGGCAGTCCGAGTCGATGCCGTCGTCGCAGATCTCCGGTGCGCCGGGGTAGATGCTCGCGTCCTCGTCGTCACACTCGTCGCAGGCCATGTAGCCGTCGCCGTCACCGTCGTCCTCGTAGTCGGCCGGCGCACCGTCACAGTCGTTGTCGATGCCGTCACAGACCTCGGGCGCGCCGAGGTAGATGGTCGGATCGGTGTCGTCGCAGTCGCCGGCGCAGGTGGTCACGCCGTCGAAGTCCATGTCCAGGCCCTCGTCGATCTCGGTGTCGCAGTCGTTGTCGGCCAGGTCACAGATCTCGACCGCGCCGGGGTAGGTGTAGTCCACGTTGTCGTCGCAGTCCTCGCACTCCACGAACGAATCGGCGTCCGCGTCCGTGGTCTCGTCCGCGGGCAGCGCGCCGTCGCAGTCGTTGTCCTCCTGGTCGCAGATCTCGGTGGCGCCGAGCCAGGTCTGCGGGTTGGCGTCGTCGCAGTCACCCGCGCACACGGTCTGGCCGTCGCCGTCCTGGTCGAGGCCGTCGTCTACGAGCCCGTCGCAGTCGTTGTCGATCAGGTCGCAGATCTCCTGGGCGCCGGGATAGGTGATGGGGTCAGCGTCGTCGCAGTCCGCACAGTCGGGGGAGCCGTCCGCGTCGCCGTCGTAGGTCTCGTCCTGCGGCACCACGCCGTCGCAGTCGTTGTCCTCCTCGTCGCAGATCTCGGTGGCGCCCGGGTAGGTGTCGGCGTTCATGTCGTCGCAGTCGTCGTCGCACACCGTGTACCCGTCACCGTCGGTGTCGTTGGCCTCGTCCACCGTGCCGTTGCAGTTGTTGTCCAGGCTGTCGCACAGCTCGGGGTAGGCCGGGTGCACCATGTCGTCGAGGTCGTCGCAGTCGCCCTCGCAGGTGGTCCATCCGTCACCGTCCTCGTCGAACCCGTTGTCCACCCAGCCGTCACAGTCGTTGTCGATGCCATCGCAGATCTCGGTCATGCCCGGGAAGGACAGCGCCTCGAAGTCGTCGCAGTCGTCGTCGCAGTTGGCGAACCCGTCGCCGTCCGCGTCCGCGTACTCGTCGGTCTGGCCGTCGCAGTTCTGGTCGATGCCGTCGTCGCAGATCTCCGGCGCCCCCGGGTAGATGGTCGGGTCCATCGGATCGCAGTCCCCGTCACAGATGCCGAACCCGTCGTGGTCCGCGTCCACACACGGCAGCGGCGGCTCGAACCGCATGGCGTAGCCGCTGCTGAGCGCGGCCGCCTCGTACACCGCCTGCAGGTAGTGCATCTGGGCGTAGTCGCAGATGCCGACCGTGGCCGACGCGCCGTCGTCGTAGGCCGCGTCGCCGAACTCCACGTCGTCGTAGTGGAACTCGATGGAGAAGTCCTCCTCGAACAGCTTCACCTGGAAGGTGGCGTCGCCGAGGTAGTAGTACGGCGCGTTGGTGTACCAGTGGGGCACGTCGCGCCACTCCACCAGGAACTCCTGGTTAGGGGTGGTGCCGATGACCTCGTAGTACACGTTGCCCGAGTAGCCCGGGTTGAGGTTGTCCCAGAACGGGAAGATACCCCGGTACCCCGCCAGCACCATCTGGTCGTTGGCGTTGGCCAGGTCGGTCTGGCCGCCGAACAGCAGGCCCCCGTCCGAACACACCGCCACCTCCGAATAGGTGACGCCGTAGAACTCGAAGTCGAACCCGATGGACACGGTCGCGCACTCGTCGTCGTCCAGCCCCAGCGCGTTGGCGGCGGGGACCAGGTTGAACGTGACGTTGTCGTGCCAGCTGTACCCGAAGGTGTCCGGCCCGCCGCCAGTGGCCTCGGCGAACTCGACCTGCCAGGGGATCAGCACCACGGCCACCAGCGCGATGAGGCCGGTGGACAGCAGTCGGCGCTTGATTCGGAGGGTCTCGGTCATGGGACGTGCCTTTCTGTCGGAACGGGATTCGGCTCAGGCCTTCTTACCTTAACGGAGCGGCGTGGAGAAGGGGGGACCTTGAGGAAGCACGCGCCGTGTGCGCGACGGCTGGACTCAGCGACGACGGCGGATCAGGGCGGCACCGAACAGGGCAGCGAACAGGGCCGGGGTCGCGCCAGCCGAGCCCTCCACCTCGCAGCCGCACGTCACGCCGCCGTTGTCGTCGTCGTCGTCGTCGCCCCCCACGCACGCGTCGTCGTAGTCGTCGGCGATGCCGTTGCAGTTGTCGTCGATGCCGTTGGTGCAGTTCTCCTCGGCCGCGGGGTTCACGGCCGCGTCCTGGTCGTCGCAGTCCTCGCCGTAGGCGCCGCCGTCGTACCCGTCCCCGTCGATGTCGGTCAGGTCCACGCCGTCGCAGTCCTGGTCGATGTTGTCGTACGGCACCTCGGTAGCGCCGGGGTAGGTGCTGGCGTTGTAGTCGTCGCAGTCTGCGTCCTCGTCGCCGCAGCCACTGTGGCCGTCGTGGTCGTAGTCGATGCCGTCGTCCACCAGGCCGTTGCAGTCGTTGTCCTTGCCGTCGCAGACCTCCTCCTGCGCCGGGTTGACCCCCGCGTCGAAGTCGTCGCAGTCGCCGGCGCAGATGTTGTAGCCGTCCATGTCCGTGTCCAGGGTCTCGCCCGTGGCCGGGTTGCAGTCGTCGTCGATGCCCGCGTTGCACAGCTCCTCGGCGCCCGGGCTCATGGCCGCGTTCTCGTCGTCGCAGTCGCCGCCGCACTCGGAGTAGCCGTCGCCGTCGTTGTCCACCTCGGTCTCGTCGAGGTCCTCGAGGCAGTCCGAGTCGATGCCGTCGTCGCAGGTCTCGGGCGCACCGGGGTACATGGTGGCGTCCTCGTCGTCGCACTCCTCGCAGCCGGCGTAGCCGTCCCCGTCGTTGTCCGCCTCGTAGTCGGCGGGCGCGCCGTCGCAGTCGTTGTCGAGGCCGTCGCAGATCTCGGGCGCGCCAGCGTAGACCTCCGGATCGGTGTCGTCGCAGTCCCCGGCGCACACGGTCACGCCGTCACCGTCGCCGTCGAGCGCCTCGTCGATCTGGCCGTCGCAGTTGTTGTCGATCAGGTCGCACACCTCGGGCTCGGACGGGTGGGCCGTGGCGTCGAGGTCGTCGCAGTCCCCCTCGCAGGTGGTCCAGCCGTCCCCGTCCTCGTCGAACCCGTTGTCCACCCAGCCGTCGCAGTCGTTGTCGATCCAGTCGCAGGTCTCGACCGCGCCCGGGT